>JBATIW010000150.1:0-1850 GCA_049668005.1 Maribacter sp. | reverse complement strand
ATAGCGTAGATTACACCTTTTGAAATCGTTAGCTTAGGCCCTATATTTAACGAATGGCTAAGAAAAGAAACAAGCCAGAATCAATGGACTATGTTCTAGTTCGCGGTGAAATAAAGTCGGGTCATGGTGTTGCATCTGGAAAAGGCAAGGATGAGAGATATCCGGAAGGAACTTTAAAACAACAATGTAAGCATTTTCTAGAACGAGGTCTTGATTTGAGCAACTATTTCATGGGTACTATCAATTTAGATATTTCACCTTGCTCATATGAAATAAAGAAGCCAAAACATTTTTTTAAGAACATAGATTGGTCGGATTATATTCCTCCGGAGAATTTTTATTTTTTTGATGTATCCCTCTATTATAAGGATAAAACCTATAAAGGATTGGTGTATATGCCCGATCCCGAAACTAAAGAAGATCATATTCAAAAGCCGACCATACTCGAATTAATCTTTCCAAAAATTAAGGGCTTGGAATATGGTGTTATGGTAGATATAGCGCTTAAAAAAGACCAACTTGATATAATCGCCAATTAACCAATGGAAAGTTTAATAGTTTTTTACTTTGGAAATAAATTGATAAAGAAATAAAAACGTCATATAACAAAACCTAAAAACAATACGGGCTTTGGGCTTAACCAAAAGGTTTACCTATTTTTATGAAGTCCGCAAAAACTTTTTGCGAAGTCGGAAGATTAATGCTACTTTACTTCTGCAACCAACCATACAAGAACACCTTTTGGCACATTGCGTCAACATATTTTTACAAAAAACAAAACCCATACTGCAAAAATGTATAGGTTTCCAAGTACCAACACCAAACTAAAATATGAACACAACTGAAGATTTTAAACAATTTAAAAACCTAGAAGAAGAACAACTGCCAGTTGCCAAGCACAAACTACATGATTGGACTCATTTTGCCGGACTCTACGCTGCCGAGCATGTAGCAGCGACAGAGTTTGTCATCGGGGCGACCTTTGTAGCGTTGGGCGCCAAGACTATGGATATCGTTCTAGGTCTATTGATTGGCAATATCCTGGCCGTACTGAGTTGGAGGTTCATCACCTCCCCTATTGCCGTCGATACCCGACTGAGCCTATATACCTATCTGAATAAGATTGCGGGTGATTCGATGACCAAGTTGTATAATTGGGCCAATGTCATCATCTTTTCGGTGATATCGGCAGCGATGATAACGGTCTCCGCGACGGCGGTTCGTTTTGCCTTTGATATTCCTGCGCAACTTAATTGGTACCCTACCAATTTCTGGTTTATTTTAATTGTTTTTGCCGTGGGGATTTTTGTGGTTGCTATTGCGCTCTATGGTTTTAATGCAGTTTCTGAATTTTCAGGTATCTGTGCGCCTTGGCTCTTTGTCATGTTTACCAGTGGCGCCATGGTGCTACTCCCCGCTTTGTCTTTGGATGTATTGCATAAAACCTTACCGGTAGGCTGGGCCGATTTTATGACCCTAGGCGACCAGTCCATATGGACAGGTATCAACAGCGACGGAGCTCCGGGAATCGGACTGGTAGAAGTCATCGGTTTTGGTTGGGCTGCCAATACCATTACGCATTTCGGATTGATTGATATGGCCCTCTTGCGTTTTGCAAAAAAGAAATCCTACGGCTATGCCACTAGTACGGGTATGATGTTCGGTCACTATGTGGCATGGATTGCCGCGGGAATCATGGGCGCCGGTGCCGCCGTCATCTTAGGAAAATCCATCGTAGAACTCGACCCTGGCGATGTGGCCTATTATGCCCTCGGTTGGTCAGGTTTTGTTATTGTTATTGTAGCAGGTTGGACGACCGCAATTACCAATTTGTATAGAGCAGGATTAGC
>JBATIW010000149.1:0-1668 GCA_049668005.1 Maribacter sp. | reverse complement strand
CCATTGGATAATCTAAAAAATAGAATCCCACATTTTCCTAAGGATCGACTAATCCATTTGGACTTTTTTGATCTACAGGAGTCTAATTTTGACTTAATACTTGAGCAAACTTTTTTTTGCGCCCTAGATCCGAACTTACGACAGGCATATGCCAATAAAATGAAGAATTTGCTCCGGGAAGATGGTAAATTGGCAGGTTTGTTTTTTGATTTTCCGCTCACTGATAAGGGACCACCCTTTGGTGGCGACATCAATGAATACAAAGAATTGTTCTTAGAACATTTTAAAATCAAAACACTGGAAAGGGCATATAATTCAATCAAACCTAGAAATGGTAATGAACTGTTCTTTATCTTTGAAAAGTAATTCATACGACAATGCAGAACAAAATATTATCTCATCTAGAAATACAACATAAAATTCGTCGCATAGCATATCAGATTTATGAAGCCAATGTAGAAGAAAAGGTAATTGTCATTGCCGGCATTGAAGGTGGTGGGCTAAAATTCGCTAAAAAAATCCAAGGCGTTTTAAGAAGTATTACCGATGCCGAAATTCTGCTATGCAAAGTAAGTATGAATAAAAGAAATCCGTTGGAAAGCGAGGTAAAGACTTCTATGCCCGCTGCGGAATACAAAAACAAGTCAGTGGTTTTAGTGGATGACGTCCTAAATTCAGGGACAACCTTGATTTATGGTGTGCATCACTTTTTAAGGACTCCCCTAAAGCAATTAAAAACTGCTGTTTTGGTAAATAGAAACCACAAGAAGTATCCTGTAAAGGCAGATTACAAAGGTATATCGCTCTCAACTTCACTCCTAGAACATGTACATGTACAATTTCAAGCAAAGAACGATATGGTCTTTTTAGACTAATAATGCTTCAATCTCCAAAACCAGTTCTTCCTTACTATTTTCATCACATAAAAGCTTGTGATTCGCCTGGGAATAAAAATAACTTCTTTCAAACAAGTGTTTGCTTACAAATTCAGGTAATTCCTCATTGGGAATGTCTGCGATGAGCGGTCGATGTTCTTTCACTGATAGCAACCTATTGATCAATCCGGCAATCGATACTTTCAAATAAAATACATTTGGGGTAACCTCCAGGATGGCATTCATATTCTCACCGTAGCAAGGCGTGCCACCACCGGTCGATAACACGAAATTATCTTTGGTATTCAAAATTTCATTTAGGTATTCATATTCTTTTTTTCGAAAATATATTTCGCCTTTGGATTCAAAGATCTTAGGGATTTCCATATTCTCCGAAGACGCTATATAATCATCGAGATCAATGAAATCATAGTCCAAATTACCGGCAAGTAATTTACCGATTGTAGATTTTCCACTGCCCATATAACCGACCAAAACTATTTTCACCGCTCTTTATTTATGTAAATATGAATTAATTATAATTGGAATTCAAAGAAAACCAAAAATTCTATATAAATAGACTTGTTAAATAAATTAATGATCTTATATTTGCAGCCGCTAAGGTGGAAACATCCTTAGTCTTTAAATACATTTTGACCTGGTAGCTCAGTTGGTAGAGCATCTCCCTTTTAAGGAGAGGGTCCTGGGTTCGAGCCCCAGCCAGGTCACTTTTTAAATACTTGATTATCAATAAGTTAGCGATTTTTACAATCGCTAACTTTTTTTATACAAT
>JBATIW010000148.1:0-12472 GCA_049668005.1 Maribacter sp. | reverse complement strand
TTACGGTTAAGCAAACCAATAACCCAGCGGTTCTAAAATTTGAGACCAATCATTTCATTACCAAAAACAATAATTACGAGTTTAAAAATATAGATGAAGCCAAGAAATCTCCTTTGGCGCAACAGCTATTCTATCTTCCATTCGTCAAAACTGTCTATATCTCAGGTAATTTCATTGGGCTTGAACGCTTTGATATTGTTGAATGGGATGATGTCAAGGACGAGGTTGCAAAGCAACTTGTTGAATATTTGAATTCTGGCGAAGCTGTAATTATCGAGGAAACCCAAGGGGGAAAAGTTCCGGTTACAGTTTACGCAGAAGTAACCCCCAACCCGGCAGTTATGAAATTCGTCTCGAACATACGTATTGTACCTACGGCATTCGAATTCAAGAATATTGATGAAGCCAAAGACTCCAAATTGGCGTTGCAATTATTCCAATTGCCCTTTGTTAAGGAAGTTTTCTTAGATGAGAATTATGTTTCTGTAAGCAAATTCGATGTGGCCGAATGGGATGATATAACCATGCCACTGCGCGAACTGGTGAGGGACTTCTTAGCTAATGGTAATGAAGTAGTTTCAGAAAACAGTATTGCCTACAAAAATGCTGAAACACCAAAAGCTAAGTTAAATGATGAATCTTTAGACGACACCTCAAAACAAATAATCGATATTCTTGAGGAATATGTGAAACCGGCGGTCGCCAGTGATGGTGGCAACATTCTTTTTCAGTCTTACGAAGAGGATACCAAAACAGTGAATGTTATTCTCCAAGGAGCTTGTAGTGGTTGTCCTTCATCAACATATACCTTAAAAAACGGCATTGAAACCATGCTCAAAAACATGATGGGAGATAAGGTGAACGAGGTCGTTGCATTGAACGGTTGATTATTACCATTTGCATTAGCCATTTTTCTTTTTATTTGCTAACTTTAAGGAAACAATAAAATACACTAATTATGTCAGTTTTAAAAGTAATCGAAGTATTGGCCAATTCCGATAAAAGTTGGGAAGATGCCGCTAAAAAAGCAGTTTCGCACGCATCAAAAAGCGTTAAAAACATTCGTTCTGTTTATATTCAAGACCAAAGCGCAAGCGTAAAAGATGGAGAGATATCAGATTTTCGCGTAAATGTAAAAATCACATTTGAAGTAAAATAATGCTATAAGAAACAAAGTATAAAGCGCCCCAATGGGCGCTTTTTTTATTTTTTTAGTTGTCGACAATAGCAATCCAAGGTATTAAACCCTATTTCTTGCCCTGCAGAATGAAATCCTTTAAATAATAGGGTTCAAAATAAGCTACATTCTCAAAGTCCTTATCCATGAACTTATTGAAAGATAGTTGGCACATTTCCCTTGATGAAGGCACAACTGCAGTATCAAATACAACGTTTAGTCCATCTAATGGTGCCTTACATTTCTCAGCCCCGCTTCCCACGACCAAAATCTTCCCTTTTGAAATATACTCTTGAAAAGAAAACTGATCTATAATCTCAGCACGGGTCTCCCTAACTTGGAAAAGGGAATTATCAAAAACGGCGGAATACACTTCCATTCTTCGGGCATCCAATACAGGAATAATATAATCCATTTCCAAATCCTGCACCTGTTCAGCCATATTTGACAAGGTCGGTACTGAGATTAATGGAACATTCAATGCGAAACACAATCCTTTAGCCGCCGATACACCTATTCGCAATCCTGTATATGAACCAGGTCCTTTGCTAACGGCTACGGCATCTAAATCATTCACTGTCAATGAAGCCTTTATTAAGACTTCTTGAATAAAGATATGTAATTGTTCAGAGTGGGAGTAACTTGGTGTATCCTGTTCTTTTACAGCCAATAACTTACCATCTTTTGCTATAGAAACAGAACAATTGGTTGTTGCAGTCTCCAAATTTAAAATCAGTGCCATAGCTGGCAAAGATATGGCTAATGGGTCTATAAAGAAAAAACCCATCACTATTTAAAATGATGGGTTCTTTATTATTCCAATATCAATCGTTTAATTCAACGAAATGGGTATACCAAAATAGAATTCTAATATTTTAAGTCTAAAAATGTAATTATATTTAGTTCTAATTACGTCTGCTTCTGCGTTATCGACTCTTGATTGTGCCTGACTAAAATCAAAGGCATTCATTAAACCTACATCAAACCTTTCCTTAGAATATTGATAGGCCAACCGCCTTGCCTCCAAGGTTTTTTCGGCTGCCTCATAGGCCTTTAAAAATGATGAAACATCTACATATGCTTGTTGAATGTTCGATTCCAAATCGAGCTTGTCCTGCTCGAACTGAAGTTTGGCCTTTTCCAAACTGATTTTAGAGCGTTTTATATTATTCTTGGTGCTAAATCCGTTAAAGATAGGTACGCTTATTTGCATCCCATAAGATACCCCATCAAATATCCATAATTGATCTTTGAAACTTGGAGTAAAAGGCACTCCATTACCATCAGGAATAACAGTGACATCAGAATATCGGGTGCCATAATTAAAAAATCCTCCAAGTGTAGGATATACAGCCCCTTTAGCAATATCCACGTCTTTCTTAGCCAAATCTACACTGGCTTGCGAAAACTTGATATCATTTCTAAAACCAAGGGCCTTATCAAAAATAACTTTAGGCGAATTATTCAGGATATCAGAAGGTGGAATATCAAAAGAGTCATCTGCAATATCAAAATTCACATAATCTGTAATCTGTAGTAATTGTGCCAAGCTGATTCTAGAAATCAACACTAAACTTTCGCCATTGACAATTTGCTGTTCTTGGTTTGCAGCTGTCGCTTCAATTTCAAGCAGATCCCCTCTGGGTACAACACCTGATTCAACCAATTCCTTGGTGCGTTTTAGATCTTGTTCGGTTACAGCATATTGGGCCCTAAATACCTTTAAGGACTCCTTGTTCGAAAGCACCTGTAAATAGGAATTAGCAACATTCAATCGAATATCATCCTTCAAATCATCCAAACGGTACTGACTGGCTATGGCATTTAGTTTAGCCCTATTCATTTGATGAACGTTCCTAAGTCCATCAAACAAGGTCACATTTGAATTAATACCTCCATTTACATTATATGCTGTATTATTCGTGGGTGCGTTCGTAGTTGGATTTATAGAAAAACCTGTATTACTTGATGCTGATGTCGAGGCATTCAGGTTAGGGAGAAAATTCCCCAGAGCATCTGATTTATCAATTTTGGCATTTTCCAAATCCAATTCAAATTGTTCTATGGATAGGTTGTTTTCAACGGCATAAAGTACACATTCCTCTAGTGTCCATTTCTTTTGTTGGGCCGTAGTAATCCCAATTGACAAAACAATTAAAATCGCTGTCAGTTTAAGTTTAATGTTCATGTTCTTATTGTTTTAATCAGTAACATTGAACCTTTGATATTCAAAATTATAATTGCCTCCAATTATATTATTATTTTGAAAATGTCGGTTTCATGTGTTGATTTTTTGGTGATTATAAATATTGATTGATGTTACTTACTCGTCACTTTCTTCTGTATCCTCGTCCCCTTCTCCTTCTTCATCATCGCCTTTTTTGATCGGCTCGGTCTTATTCCATTGTTTTACTTCATCCTCTTCTGTAATTCCGGACACAACCTCCACGTTTACTCCATCGGAAATTCCAATTTCAATATCCTTCCGTTCAAATTCTTGATCTTCCGCACTGCCTACCGATACCTCAACATAGGGTTCATCCGTCTTTTTATCAAACTGTAACAAGGCTTCGGGAATTACCATGATGCTATCTTTCTTTTCCAAAATCATTGAGGCATTTGCGCTATAACCTGCACGAATAAAAATACTATCATTTACCTGTACATCACCTTCAATTTTGAACTGTACGGCACCTGTTTCCTCGACACCTTTTGGCGCAATAAACCGTAATTTGGCATCCAATTCCGCTCCCTCAACTGCTCCAAGGCTAATCTTTAATGGAGTTCCAATTGTTAACTTACCTACTTCACCTTCGTCAACTTTTCCTTCGAAAATCATTTTGGTCAAATCCGCAATTGTGGCAATGGTGGTACCATCATTAAAATTATTACTCTGAATTACTTGATCACCTACTTCAACCGGAATTTCAAGAATGGTCCCATCTACAGTAGCCCTAATGTTAGTGTTCGCAGTCGAAGAACCTCCCGCAGATCCTCTTCGGATGATCTGATAGTCTGACTGTGAATTGCTCAGTTCTTGCTGGGCTTGATCAAATTGCAATTGTAGGCTATTAAAATCCTGGCTAGATATGACACCTTTGTCAAACAAGGCTTTATTTCTGTTATATTCAATTTTGACATTGTTCAAAGCAAGTTCTGCGTTCCGAACCCTTCCACGGGCCTGGTTCAAGGATTGTTCATTGGGAACTACCTTAATAACTGCTATTAAATCCCCTGCCTTGACCTCAACGCCTTCTTCCAAATATATTCTTTCGATTATTCCGGAAATTTGCGGTTTAATTTCAATTTCATCTTCAGGGATAACCTTTCCAGTAGCAACCGTTTTCTTTTCGATATTGGCAATAAATGGCTTCATGGTCTCATAGGTAATGGCCGACTTGCTATTGGATTTTATAAAAAATGCAGCAGCCCAAAGTGCGCCGAGCACCAAAATCCCAATTAATGAATATTTTAAAATTTTGTTCATTTTAATAAGTGTTTATTTATATTCTGGTTTGTTGTTTACTAATTATTCTTCACGCAAGGCATCAATAGGTTTAATACTAACAGCCCGCTGTGCCGGTATAAGTCCGATTAGGGTCCCTAATACGACCATAATGACCAAGGCACCTAAAACATAAGGTATTGGTACAGTAGGGTTGGTATACGGGAAATCAGCGTCTTTTGTTATGTTATTGATGATACTTAGGGTTGCAGCGCCTAAAATTATTCCCAATACCCCTGCTATCATTGTTAAAAACACAGATTCCAAAATAATCTGTGATCTAACTTCAGAGGGAGTTGCACCTAATGCTCTTCGAACACCCAATTCTTTTGTGCGCTCCTTAACAGAAATCAACAGGATATTCCCAATACCAATGACTCCGGCTAAAATTGTCGCAATACCCACGACTAATGACAAGAATGTCATGCCTTTGGAAAATCCCATAATCCTATTGAATATCTCGCCAAGATTAAAGGAACCGAATGCTCTTTCATCTTTGGGATCTACTCTATGGATACCCTTGAGTACAGACTTTACATCTTCTTCCGCCTGAACAACATCGGCATCATCATAGGCTGCTATGGTTAACCAACCAACGTTGTCACCCGAATTATAAAGTTTTCGATACGTTGTAAATGGAATATATATATCACTATCACTTTCAAAACCGCCACCAGGAGTAAATTTATGGACGCCTACTACTTGAAAATAAATATTGTCAATTCTAATGAATCCACCAATGGGGTCTTCATCTTCCTCAAACAACTCATTTTGTGTACGTTCACCAATTACGCATACCTTTCTGGTTTGCTCAATATCCTCATCGTTTATGAACCTGCCGCCATCATATATTTTTTTTGTTGCAATTTGGGTAAATACGGGATAATCGCCATAGACAGCATAATTACCCGATTTCTGACCTCTAACAATAAGTCCAGGTTCGTCTCCGAAAACACCTCTTACATTTCTCGGTGCAATATTTTGAATTTCTGGAATTCTGTTTTGCAAAATGGTGACATCCGCTAATTTCAATTGCAATTGTCTTCCAGTTTTATAACCATCATAAGGCATACTCGTACTTTGTGCCCATACGAACATACTATTCATGGCGACAGTTTCGAATTGTTTCTCAAAACCGTTGTCCAAACCTTTGGCAGCCCCTGAAAGGGCTATATAAATAAAAATTCCCCAAAGAACCCCAATAACCGTGATTATGGTCCTGGTCTTATTTTTTCCAATAGAACCAAAAATCTCCTGCCAAGTATTTTTATCAAATATAAAATTCATGTTATTCGTCTCTTAGTGCTACAATTGGTTTTATACGTGCTGCTCGTCTTGCAGGAATATAGCCGGCAAGTGCACCAAAAATTACCAGTATTACGGTTGCGAAAATTGCGGTGCCAATATTAATACTTGGATTGGTTATGAAAAAATCTTTCAACTTCTCGCCAAGAGAACTTAATATCGCTATCCCAACCATCATTCCTATAAAACCGGAGATAGTCGTTATAAAAACCGATTCCAACAAAATAGTTCCAATAACTGATCTAGGTGTTGCGCCTAGTGCTTTGCGTATACCCAACTCTTTTGTGCGTTCCTTTACGACAAAAACCATAATATTACTGATGCCTATAATTCCGGCTACAATGGTTCCAAAGGCAACAAAAGCCACAATAAGTTGTAACACTCTGGCAAATTGCTGGTTTTGTTTGAGCTGGTCAGCCACATTACGAATAAATATGCCGTTTTGATCTTTTGGACTTATATATTTCTTTTCCCTTAAAAACTTATCCAAACTTTTCTCAAAAGCCATTGCCCCTACATACCCTATTTCAGGTTTGAAAGCCACAATAATCTGGTCCAATTTATCGGTGTTTTTTTCAATTAATTGTCTCGTAGTGTAGGGAATGTAAATATATCGTTCTTCCCTATCCCCACCATCATCTTGAAAAACCCCAATAACCTTAAAGGCACTCCCTGCAACATCAATATACTCACCGATAGAATTTGACGTTCCAAATAAGTCTTTTTCAACGAGCCGCCCTATTACGGCATATTTTGTTTTATTTTTAATATCCTCCTTGTTCAAATACCTGCCTTTCATCATTATGGTTTTCTCGGCAAATTGATGGGCAGGACCTACTGCTCTGGTAGTATAATTATTTGATTCTTCTTTATATTTTACTAACCCTCCCCTAGAAATTCTAGGTGTAGTATATTCTAAAAAAAGTGCGAAATTCTTGTTTATATCGGCTAAATCACTATTCTCAAACTCAATTTGTCTATTGGATTTATAACCCTTGTAAGGCATTGAGGTTCGTCCAGCGAAAAGAAAAAATACATTGGTCGCGTCATCCCCAAAAAAATCATCGAATGTGTTTATAAGCCCATTACCAAAACCAAAAAGAACAACAAAAATCAAAATACCCAATGCGACTGTAAACCCAGACAAAAATGTCCTGAGCTTGTTCTTTTGTATGGTTTCGAATATTTCTTTCCAGTTGTCTCTACTAAACATAGTTTGATGCCCTAACTTGTTTTACTTTCTCATCTTTAACAATTACACCATCTTTTAAATGGACAATGCGTTTGCACATATGAGCTATATCATCTTCATGGGTAACGACTAGAATGGTATTTCCCAGATCATTTATTTTCTGAATAAGATCCATCACTTCATAGGAAGTAGTACTATCCAAGGCTCCTGTTAATTCATCTGCCAATAACACCTTTGGTTCTGCAACCATGGCCCTAGCAATGGCCACCCTTTGTTTTTGCCCACCGGAAAGTTCATTCGGAAGGTGATGCGACCATTCCTTAAGACCAACTTGGTCTAAATATTTTAATGCTTTCTCCTGTCTTTGTTTACGGCCAACACGTTGATAATAAAGCGGTAAAGCAACATTTTCAAGAGCACTTTTATAATTAATAAGGTTAAATGATTGGAAAATGAATCCTAAGAACTTATTGCGATAGTTAGCTGCTTTTGTCTCATTAAGATTCTTGATGGGCACACCGTCCAAGGTATATTCACCAGAATCAGCTTCATCCAACATCCCTAGAATATTTAACAATGTGGATTTGCCCGAACCCGAAGATCCCATGATGGCAACCAACTCCCCTTCTTCAACAGTGAAATTTATACCTTTTAGTACATGAAGGGAATTGCTTCCCATTTTATAGGATTTATGAAGATCTTTAATTTCAATCATGTTGGTTATATTAGTTTTTTGGATGTGCCTAAATTAGAATCCGACAAGATGTGCCTAAATTAGAATCCGACAATAAGACATCAAAGATGTTAAAATGTTACAAGATTAGCTCCAAATATTATGTTAAATATCAAGTGGCGAATTCGTCTGGTTTTACCTCGTTCCAAACTTTGATTTTATCATCCTTAGAAATACCAGATTTAATTTCGACAAAAATACCATCACTAACACCTAGTTCTATATCTTTTCTCTCAAATTGCTGATCTCCGTTCTCGATTTCAACATAAGGCTTTTTTGTTTTATCATCAAATTGAATCAGTGCTTCTTTTATAGCAAGAACACTATCGGCCCTAGCCAAAATAATGGAAGCATTGGCACTTAACCCAGCACGAATGAATACCGTATCTTGTTTTGTGAGTGTGCCTTTTATCTCAAACTGAATGGCGCCATTTTCTTCTTTTCCTTTTGGGGCAATATAATCCAACACGGCGTTAAAAATCTTATTTTCGATAGCCCCTACGGTTATTTCCAACGGAAGATCTTCAGTGATTTTACCCACTTCTGATTCATCTACCTTACCTTCAAATATCATTTTTTCGACATCGGCAATTGCGGCAATTGTTGTACCCTCATTAAAATTGTTGCTTTCTATCACTTGATTACCTACTTCTACCGGTACATCCAAAACCATCCCGCTGACCGTTGCCCGAATCATCGTATTTGCGGTATTACCAAAACCTCTTGTTGTTCCTGTTTTTACAATATCGTATCTTTTATTCGCAGCACCGTACGCCTGTTGTGCTTGATCAAAAGTTACTTGAGCTCTTTCCAAATCCACTTTTGACACAACTCCTTTTTCGAAAAGACTACTTTGTCGATCAATATTTCTTTTTTGGTCCTCAAGTGCTATCCGTGCCTCGTCAATATTGTTTTTGGCATCGTTCAAGGCATTTAAGTTTGGAACTACCTTGATTTTGACCAATAAGTCCCCTGATTTCACAAAATCACCGCCTTCTACAAAAATCTCTTCAATTACTCCCGAAATATTTGGTTTAATTAGCACCTCTTCTAATGGAACTATGCTACCCGTAGCAACTGTCTTTTTGATTATAGTCTGTTTTGAAGCTTGTTCTGTTTCGAAGACTATTGGATTTTGGGCATTTTTTTGATAGAGGTAATACATAGCCCCGCCAAACGTAACTACAAGTGTCAATAAAATAATTAAGGTTACCTTTTTTTTCATTTTAATATTCTTTATGCTTGATTGATGTTTTTATTATTCATTTCTATTCTGTTCTTAATGCATCAATAGGTCTTACTTTTATCGCACTTTGAGCTGGAATGAACCCAGCAAGCAAACCTGAAACAATCAATATGACAAATGCTGCTACAACCACACCTAAACTAACACTGGGGTTCAAGAACATATCAACAGGACCATTGGCATCCAACAAGGCATTAACACCATAAATAAACAATGCCCCAAAAGTAATACCCACCATACCAGAAATAATGGTCAAGAAAATAGACTCCATTATTATCTGCAATTTTATTGACCGCGGATCTTCGCCCAAGGCGCGACGAATACCTATTTCCTTAGTACGCTCCTTTACGACAATGAGCATAATGTTACTCACCCCAATAACCCCGGACAAAAGTACCAATATCCCTACGAAATAAGCAATAAAGCTCATAGCCCCAAAAAGACTTTCCACTCTATTATATTGCTCATATAGATCAAAATAGCCGACAGCACGTTTGTCATCGGGATGAATTTTCCTGTTATTTTTCACAATCGAGACTATTCTTTCCTTCAATGAGGTAATAGAATTGCCGTCATGGGCTGTAATAGCCATCCAACCTACATTATCTGCCCTATTGAATGCTTGCGAGAAAGTAGTAAAAGGAACAAATATTTGTTTTTGGCCTTCTTCACCATCACCATCATTACTCTTTTTCTTATACGTGCCAATTACCATAAAGTTGACGCCCTGAATTTTAATATATGTACCTATGACATCCTCCCCTTTTTCATATAAACTCGCCTTTACCCCTTCACCGATAATGGCAATCTTTCTCTTTTCATTAATATCCGAATGATTAATAAAACGCCCCGAGGTTATGGTCATCGGGTCCTGATTTATTATTTCGGGATAATCCCCATAAACATTAAAGGCTCCTGTGTGTATACCTCTAGTTACATTATTCGCTCCCTGAAAACCCCCTAATTGATTTCTTGGCGATACAAAACGAAGGTTAGGGACATTATCCCTAATTGCTTGGACATCCTCTAATTTAAAATTATAACGACGGCCCTTGGGCAATCCCATATATTCCTTAGTGGTGTTTCTAGACCACATGAACATTGTATTGGTAGCTATGTCTCCAAAATCGGCCATAACGCCATTTTGAAAACCCTTACCAGCAGCCAAAAGAATAATTAGAATCAATATGCCCCAAAAAACACCAAAGGCCGTAAGGATGGTCCTAAACCAATTACTGGTCAGCACTTCCAATATTTCTTTCCATCTATCTCTACTGAACATTTGACTCCTTTTATATTATTCGTCTTTTAACGCATCTATAACATGAATATTAGCGGCACGCCATGCGGGGAAAAATCCAGCTGCGGCCCCAGCAAAAATCAATACGAAAACCGTGGATATGGCTACATTGAAATTAACTGAAGGATTCAGGATATAATCAACTTCAATATAGGGTCCAAAAATTTCCAACAAGCCCATGCTGAAAATTAGACCAGCAAATCCCGAAATTGCCGTTACAAAAATAGACTCGTGTAAAATCATACCTACTATTGACCAAGGTTTAGCACCCAATGCCTTTCGTATGCCTATTTCACGTGTTCGTTCCTTTACCACAATCAACATGATATTACTTACGCCTACTACTCCCGCAATTATCGTACATATACCAACAAACCAGAAAAACAATTTAATGCCATTCGTCAATGTGAAAAAGCGCTTTACCTCCTCAAGTGTATTGAATACATTAACAGCGCTTGGGTCATCGGGAGCAACGGTATGCGCATCTTGTAGATAGCGCTTCATATCGTTTGAAAACTTGACAGATTCTGCAACCGCCTGGTCAAAATCGGCAACAGGTTTTAAGGTGTAAAAGAGATTATTGATACGATCCGATCCGTTAAAAACCCTCTGGGCGGTTGATAAAGGAATAAATATGCGTTCTTCTTCGCGCTCACCGCCCATATCGCCATATACACCAATCACTTTGAATTTTATTCCGGATATATCCAAATACTCGCTGAGTGGATCTTGCCCATCTTTAAATATTTCTTTTTTTATGGTATTGCTGATTACGGCAACCTTGGATACGTTTTTATAATCCTCATAATTAATATATCTGCCTTGTGAAATGTATTGATTTTCCACAAATTGAAAACCTGCATTAACTCCTCGAACGCTATATCCAACAGATTCCTTTTTGTAATTGACAAGTGCATCCCTTACGCGATAGCTAGCCGATTTATCC
The DNA here is from genome assembly GCA_049668005.1 of Maribacter sp. Taxonomy (GTDB): domain Bacteria; phylum Bacteroidota; class Bacteroidia; order Flavobacteriales; family Flavobacteriaceae; genus Maribacter_A. Next base: position 1,068 of record JBATIW010000148.1, on the reverse strand, counting down.
TCAATTTCTTCTGAAAATCTAGATTCTATGAAATCAAAATTTTCATTTCTCAATTGTATGGGACGACCAGGATTAAGGCCTTTGTGCTCTTTGGTAGTAACTTGGGTCCACACTACAACCCTATTGGAAGCATCTTCTTCAAACTCATGCGCAATACCATTTTGCATTCCCTGTCCAAAACCCAATAAAATAACAAGTATAAAAATTCCGGAAGCTACTGAGAGACCAGTAAGGAATGTCCGCAATTTATTTTTGCGGATAGTGTCAAAAATCTCCTGCCATCTTTCGATGTCGAACATTGGGTTGGTTTTGATTGATGAAAACAATAAATATTATTGTATAACAATAAGACTACAACGCCACACTATTGTTACACTATTAGCGCTAAAAAAATGTTAAAAGTAAGTTGAGGTTTTATGCCTTCATTTTTTTATAAATGAAAAAAAACAATGCAGCCACTAGTATATAGGGTATTGCCATTAAATATACGATGCCATTGTTTATCCCTTCAGCTGAAGAAACGTTCCCTTCACTTTCCAAGACAGCTCTACACATCGCACATTGTGCCTCAGTCACCTGGGGAACCAACAGCAAGACTACAAACAAAACTAAGACGTAGTTATATTTCATTTATTTTATATAATAAGGTGATATCATCAAATAAACAACAACGCCTGAAATTGCCACATATAACCATACAGGAAAGGTGTATTTGGCCAATATCCTATGTTCGTCGAACTTTTTTAAATATGCGCGGGCATAGGTTCTAAGCACCAGCGGTATTACACCTATTGACAAAATGATATGTGTTATCAAAATAAAATAGTACAGGTATTTGATAACCCCCTCACCACCATAAGTAGTTGAATCAGAAGTCATATGGTAAGCCACATACATTATTAAAAATAATAGCGATAGCCCTATACAGAAAGTCATTAGTTTTTGATGCAGTTCCCGTTTACCATTTTTTATAGCCCAAACAGCTAAAATCAAGATAATTGCTGTAAGGCCATTTACATATGCATAAATGGGTGGTAAAAATGACATTGGTTCAACATTGGGGATTTT
>JBATIW010000147.1:0-3272 GCA_049668005.1 Maribacter sp. | reverse complement strand
TGTCACTTCTGTGGTGTTGTCATTCCCGCCCTTCGTCTGCGCTCAGGATAGACTCCGGCAGGAATCCATGTTAATAGCGATGTGGATTCCGTACCGAGTACGGAATGACAATCGTCTTCGCGAGGTTAGAAGCCTGCCCGCCCCGCCAGAATGACCTCGTGGGCTGGCGCTAGTGCGGGCGATCTCAATGCCAGTAGCAACCAGAAACCATCAACCAAAATTCAGAACTTTAAACCTTAAACTTCTTACTTCGTACTTTGTTCTCAGAACTCGAAATTTATAACCTTAACCTTAAAACCTCGTACTTCGTATTTCAACAATCACTCCTATGTTAAATATGGTCAAACCCTTTTTTTATCCGCTTTTTTTTGTATCTTTAATATATGGTATTCAGGGTGCCGTTATTAAGTTAAGGGCTGAGAAACACACCTGTTGATTTGTTGGATAATACCAGCATTAAAAATACTATAGCAAGGGGAATGTAAAATGAGTAAAATCATTGTCATTCCCTTTGTGATTTAATACACTTCCGCTACCGCTCTCTTTAAATGGAACAAATCCCAATTCCCAAAATTTTCATTAAAAGCATATTTGAATTTTGCCTTGGGAATTTGGCGGCTGGTTATTAGCAACTGCTTACTGCCAACTGCCAACTGACTACTGACTTCTGACAACTGCCCACTGCAACCGCAACTGCCTACTGGCTTTTGCCAAAACCCTCAAGAACGAACAAAGATGAAATGGACGGTACACGATGACAAATCCCCGTCATTGTTAAAGTCGTATTCCCCGGTATCAGCGCCCCCATTAAGGGTTAGGGTTGTCCCGTCCCAGGTTTCGCCGTAGGTATCCCAATCATCAGGGTAATCATCCCAGACAATTGCAAAGTAGTAGGTTTGCTGCCACTCCTCCCAGAACATTTCTCCACTTACCGTATACCCATTCCGGTCTACCGGATCCAATGTCAGGGTAAAGCGGCCACTTGATTGCACGGACATGTTGGCTGTGCCGCCGTCCTCGACCACGTCTACGGAGACGGTGTTTACACTGAATTGGGCTTTGGTGGCCTCCCAGGTTCCGGCGAGTTCGCTGATCGGGAACCGGCCGTCTTTGGTGAGTTCGTCTTCGGGGTCATCATCGGTATTACAGGAGAAAGTCAGGGAAATCAGCGAAATCAAAAAGAAATAGGTAAACGTTTTCATAGCGATACATTTTAGAAGAGGGAGGCATCTCCCCTTCTGATTATACCTATAAAAGTATTGGGATCTTCTGCAGTCTGCAATGACACTGATCAGTTTGCTGGGATCAGTACTCCAGAATGCGGTGAAAAAAGTGCTGCATTTTGGCCTTCGCTTCGATTTTTTTCAGGAACTAACAACTGCTTACTGCTACTGCCTACTAACCAATGGACTTTCTAATTTCTATTTTCCGTTTGGATAAAAACTTGTATAAATTAGTTAGCGGATTTTCCCTTTGGTTTGGTATACACCTTTTTCATCACTTCTGTTTTACCTTCATCTTCAGCTACAGCATAAGTTGTAAACATCATCACACCATTTGATTTCCCTCCCAGGCCACCCTTCAGCACAGTTTCAAATTCGGCATTTGAAATGGCCCCTGGATCGTTATATGCTTGAACGATAGGCCATACTTTTGGATAAGAATCCTTTCTGATATCCAGTCGATTGCTAAACCAGCGTATATTCTCTTTGACCCAATGGGGCTCCCTTCCCATTCTCGCATGGTATACCATAGGGGAAAATACATCAACAGTTTCTTTTAATAGATCATAGTCAAGTCCCAGAACGCGACGTCTGGCACCATTAAATTCCTGATCATTCCATGGACAATGATAAAGTCCAAGGAGCGCCCCTGGTCTAATTTCCCTGATTATGCTTTTTATTTCATAGGTCCAATCATAAATCACCTTGCATCGCCAGTTCCGCCATTCTTTATCATGGTTATTCAGTATCCATAATGATTTCTTTGGGATGGTTCCGTCAGGTATTTCAATCCCGGAATCTTTTGAAAAATCATCAAGACAATGATCACAAAAACACGTTTCGGGCAAGATGGGCTCAGGTTCTTCAAACTGGGCATGCCAATGCACATAATCCATCCAAACACCATCCAGGTCATACTTCAAAAGTAAATCGCGCAGCTGACCAAAACGATACTGACGGAAACCGGGTTCGGTAGGGCATACCCCCATAAACCAGGATGCAGCTTGCACTTTTTCACCTTTTTCATTAATTGCCCAGGCTTCAGGGTGTTTATCTACATAATTCTTACCATTCAAGGTGGCAAATTCAGCAAATACAAGTAATCCCTCGGACCTGGCCCTGTTGATCATATCCTGGTTTATTGATCCGCTGTGGACAAAAATAGCATTGATCCCAAGATCATTGAGATTGAATCCTTTATCCCAGAAAGGTTTTGGATTTCCATAAACACCCCTGATCTCAACAGTTTCTGGAGAATTTTGCTCGCAAGATATAAATGATAGTAGGCATAAAATAGCATAAAGTAAAATGTGTCGAAAACTGAATTTTATGGTTGCATTCATTTTATTAAAGTAATAAAATTGTCTTTACCAAAATGGACATATCGATTTTTTCGTTGTGAGGGTCAATTCCAAAATTGTTCAAGATTAAAAGGGTTCGAGTCCTAAGAACCAACATTATTTATTCTTATTCATTTTTATCAATATATCTTTTCCGTCTTTGAAAATTCCTTTTATCCAGAATCTATTCTACCCCAAAGTCCTTGATAAATAAATACGGGCTTTCGGATACTATAACCAGTGTTTCATCCTACATTCGTATGATTAATCCTTAAAAAAGGATATCATCGTAGCGTTCCCTTTACCGTTAAATTGTATTTGTTAACCCTAAAACCATATAGATCAAATGAAAAAAGTAGTTTTTTTGCTCACCGCAATCGTATTATTGGCCAGTTGTAAGGAAAAGTCCCCATTGGCTGAGGAGCCAGCACCGGATTTAAACATGGAAAAATTCCATAAAAACGTAGCAACAACTAAAGCATTTCTTGATGCTTTTTCTACCAATGATTCCCTGAAAATGGTTTCGTTCGTTACCGATGATTTTGTATGGTCTGCCCCAAGTGTGGGTAGCGACTCCCTTCCGAAAGCAACATGGGAAGAGGCTATGAAGGGCTTTATGAAACAATTCAATGACAAAAAGTTTACCGATGCCCAATATTTCGCAGGGCTGGACGACGATCAACAACCCAACGGGGATGTTAGGGTATAC
>JBATIW010000146.1:0-1531 GCA_049668005.1 Maribacter sp. | reverse complement strand
CCAAAAAAGGGGTCAAAGGAACATTTATGGCACCATCTGCGGGTGTAATTAATGAAGCACATGCTGGTAGGGTTGCGGCAGCCCCAGTAGTAAAGCTTTCTTCGGAACAACTGGAAGCTGGGCCAATAGCATTCTGGGGAACAACGGTAACAAAAAATTGGGTCCCTGTAGGCAGATCCCCTGGGGGATTATAGGAAAGGACATTTCCAACATTTTGATTGAGAATATCAGAGGCGCCTGCAGCAGTACCAATCAGCAATTGATAAGAGGTGGCACCGGGCGCATAATCCCACCCTAGGTTTGTGGATGAATTTACATTTATCGCTCCATTAATTGGATTTTTCATTTGTGTACATGATGGTACGGAAGTAACAGCCGCTGTTCTAAAAGATTCACCTGGGCAGGTGATATTTGGTTGATCAAAAAAGAATAGTGTAATGCTAACATAGATTTGTGTGTTTTCCGGTAAACCTAGCGGAGGGGTATAGGTCGTAGCGCTCCCAACGGCTCTTTGGTCTACTATATCGGTGCCACCGGGGACAGTGCCGATTGAGATAATATATCCCGTAACACCTTCAACGAATTCCCAACTTATTGAGGCATCAACCGGCACATCAATACTACCATTCGTTGGAGCCAACAAATCAGGACAGGATTGCCCTATTAAATTGGCGCCATAGGTAATAAAAAATAGTAGTAATAGTTTCTTAAGCATTTGTAACGTATTCAATATTATCGCTTTAAGCTAAAATGACCTTTTATAAGTCTTCCATCCTCTAAATTGATTTTGAACCAATAATCGGAAGAGGGTAGTAATTTGGAATTGTACATTCCGTTCCAACCCCCATCTCGAGCCCTGAATTGGGTTAATTTCTTACCATACCTATCAAAAATACTAACTGAGGAATTTGAAGTTGTGCTGGTTCCTATAAGATTCCAACTATCATTTACACCGTCCCCGTTTGGTGTGAAGAATTTTGGAAAACCTAGTACTGAAATTGTTTTTGTCACAACACCACACCCTTTTTTATCCCTAACAAAAGCTGTAAGCAATCCGGGGGGAACATTTTCAAAATAACTTGAATCTGTATATGCAAGCCCATCCAAGGAATATTCATAGCTGCCATCGCCTGCAGCGTCGATTGAAACCGTATTATTCTGGGAAAAATCCTCAATAGTAATGCTATTTATTATTGCTTGGTTTGAAGTTAGGACTTCAAAATCCACACTATTTATACAGCTTAATATTTGGTTATTATCATTACTTACAGTACCCACTTCCAACATATAATTACCCAATTCTGAAATGTTGACATTTTGTGAGTTGGAGACCAACTGTCGGCCATTTGAATCTTTTTTAAACCATTCATAGGTATTAAAACCATTGGGCCCAACAATTAAAAGGTCTGGATTATCAGTACATAAAAAATAGGATTCCTCTAACACGAATACTGGCGTTGGCTTAACATGTAGATTTATTTTCAGGATGTTTTGACATTGATTTGATTCTTCCAATCGTGCATATACAAAG
>JBATIW010000145.1:0-1903 GCA_049668005.1 Maribacter sp. | reverse complement strand
ATGATGATCTTCACACTCTTTTGCTAGAACGCCAACAGTTACGTTACAACCAGCATCTGCCAACCGCTTTATGCCTTTGCCAGCTACTTTGTTGTGTGGATCCAAAATACCTATAACGATTTTGGGTATTTTCTGTTTTACGATTAAATCGGCACAAGGTGGTGTTTTCCCAAAGTGTGAGCAAGGTTCCAGGGTAACATAAAGAATTGATTTGGATAATAATTTCTTGTCCTTGACAGCATTAATAGCATTGACCTCTGCATGTGGCCCTCCATAGGCACTGGTGTATCCTTCGCCAATTATAGTATTTTCATATACAATCACGGCACCTACCATAGGATTGGGAGCAGAAGATCCCAGTCCGTTTTTGGCCAATTGTAAGGCCCTTACCATATATAAACTGTCTATAGACATTTATTCGATAATTATTTCTTCCCTATGGTCAATAGGGTAGTCAAAAGAAACCCCGGCAAGCTTATAAGTCAATTCCCCTTTGAAACTAACTATGACCTTATTATTCAGAACGCGCTTCAAAATAGTTCCAAATAGGCCGCCATTGCCCTCTTGTATAAGTTTTGAAACAGGAAATTTGACCAAAAGTGGAACTGTAAATTCATCTCTTGGAGGAACCTTGAATGCCTTAGAAGAAACCGTTGCAACATAGGCGCTATCAATGAATACCTTGATTTCATCCGATAATAATGTACCGCCCAAATCATTTCCATTTTTAAAAATGGCATTGGCCTTGAGGTTTATCGTATCCAAACTTACTTTCGCAATACCGATATATTCAACGCCAATGAATTCAGGTTTTTCCTTGATTTTACAACCAAAGAAAAAGACACATAACATCAAAATGGAAAATGCTTTTTTCATTTATTATAAAAGTTTATTTCATGTATCTTCACACCGCTAAAATAGGACTTTAAAACATACTGGTTTAACAAATTAAGGAAACTGTATGGATACATGAAAGTGGGCCTATGCCTAATGCCGAAGTAGTGACTATAATTCAAAAAGTTCTTTTCTGGTTTGGATGTTATAACAGCTTTTTAATATGTTATTAAGGGAAATTAAAAATATTTATCATAACGAGCTTGATGCCGTTTATAAGCAGGAAGAAGTTGATAGCTTTTTTTATCTTGTGATTGCACATTATTTAGATTTGGAGCGCTTTATATTGGCATTAAAACCCTCTTTAGTTGTCACAAAGGCCGAAGAACAGCCCTTGTTTGAGGCTTTGGGTCAATTAAAGCTGGAAAAGCCCATTCAATATATCTTAGGTTCAACCCAGTTTATGGATTTGGAATTTAGGGTAAATGAAAATGTATTGATCCCCAGGCCTGAAACAGAGGAATTGGTACGTTGGGTGATTGATGATATTGAGTTCCTAGGTAAAAAGGAAATCAATATTCTTGACATTGGTACAGGAAGTGGGTGTATAGCCATATCATTGGCAAAATATTTAAAAAATGCCAAAGTTGATGCCTTGGAGATTTCTGAAAATGCTTTGGAAGTTGCAAAGCAAAATGCTTCGTTGAATATGGTGGAAGTTGGGTTTATGCAAGCTGATATTTTCAGTTTGGAATCTCTTGAAGAAAAATACGATATAATCGTTTCAAATCCACCATATGTAAGGATGTTGGAGATAGAGCAAATGGAGTCAAATGTCATTGAAAACGAACCTGCATTGGCACTGTTTGTCGAAGACAAAGATCCTTTGCTGTTTTATCGTAAAATCAGTGAATTTGCCAAAGCAAACCTAAAAAAAGGGGGTTGTCTGTATTTTGAAGTAAACCAATACCTGGCTCAAGAGACATTGGCAATTATAGAGCGTGATTTTTACGAAGTTGAACTTCAAAAAGATATGTTTGGAAATGATAGAATGTTAAAAGGTAAACTC
>JBATIW010000144.1:0-2958 GCA_049668005.1 Maribacter sp. | reverse complement strand
GGATATTGCAGATACCTGGCCGGGTAGTATAGACGATTCCAAAGCCAGAAGCGATTGGGGGTGGCAACCGGAATTTGATTTGGAAAGAACTACTGAAGAGATGCTAAAAAATCTGCGTAACTAGACTAATAGGCGAACATTTCTTTTTGATTTGTAAAACTTTTGAATTCCACAGTAAACCCGTTGGGATCTGTTATAAAGAAAGATACATGTTCCCCGATTTTATTTTTTAGAAATGTAATTTTCTTTATAGGTTCTAAACCTGAAGCTTGTAGTTTATCAAAAAGTGCATTCCATTTTTCATACCCAATAATGGTTCCAAAATGAAATGATGGAAGTACAGTATCTTCAAACTTATATGACTTATAGGAAAAGTCAAAAACGCCACTTTTGTTGAACGTTATTTGGTTACCGAACAAATCTACATCTACCCATAGTGAAGAATGTCGCCCTAACTTGGCTCCTATGATGTTGATGTAAAAATCCTTGGTTTCACTAATACTCCTACAAGGTAAAGACAGATGAAACGACTCTTTTTTCATAGTTTTTAAATTAGTTGTTTTTACAGGTAATACATTGATATGATTAAAATTGTCTCCACAAACGTATTACGACCAAATCGATTACCTCTACAAAAATCAGGATGATAATAATCCATTCCAAACGACTACTTTCCCTATGGTACATAATATCCTTGAATAGCTCTAGATTTTCTTTGATAATCTCGGTACGTTCGTGAATATTCCGATATCTATCCTTTAAATCAAATGTCCGTTGAAGTTCTTGGTTAAGTTGATTCAATTTTTCATTTTCCCAGGTAACATCCGGTGCATCAAAAATGTAAAGGTTCTCTGATATCTGATTTTTGATATTCAACACTTTGCCGATAAAGCGCTTCAATTTGTTGCCCCCAATATCCAACCTGCCATGCTGTTCCAAATATTTTGTATGCTCGTTGGTCTCTTCCAATAACTGCTCTGTGATATCGGAATAGCGATTCAACGCCACAGATTGGGAAGTATTTAACATCACCATACGAATGGATTCAGTGTCGAAATCGGGTAAAACAACCTTATCAAAGCTCACATTTTGTTGTCCTTGAACAACCTCAACTTGAATTTTTTCTGAAAGTTGATCTTGAATATTGCCTTTAGAAGCAGAGCTCAACTTTGTAAGGATTTCATGGATCTCGACTTGTTCATGATTAAAAAACGAAACCATACCATACTGAAAAATATAGATGAACTTATCCTCTCCATTTTTTAAGTAAATTTCATCACTATCAACAAACAATACCAGTAAAGGCAACAATACCCTTGATTGTCGAATATGGACCGAGGTCGAAATCTGATAGGCTACGACATCAAATACCGCCATCACTAGTCTTCGTCATCATTTTCTTCTTCCGCTGACATATCTGGATCCGGCACTGCTTCCGGGTCATCGTCGTCAAAATCCTCATAATCATCCTCGTCGTAGTTGGCCATGGTCACCTCAAGCTTGGCACTTATTTTTACCAAATATTTGGTATCCTCGGTCAACACCTCGACAGCTTCTATTCGTTCCCCATGTGCATTTTTGAATGAAATGATATCGCTATCGTCATACCCATCAGGATAACTTTCCACCAAAAGCTTGAGAACTTCGGGCGTCAATTTTCTAAAATCTACTATGACTCTTTTTAAGTTATCCATAATTACATGTCTAAAAGGTAGGCAAAAATTAAAGGCGCAACAATAGTTGCATCACTTTCTATAATAAATTTTGGTGTGTCTATGTCTAATTTACCCCAGGTTATCTTTTCATTGGGCACCGCACCGGAATATGAACCATAACTCGTTGTACTATCGCTTATTTGACAAAAGTAGCTCCAAAAAGGTGTATCTGTTCGTTCCATATCTTGATTAAGCATAGGCACGACACAAATAGGGAAATCCCCCGCAATACCCCCTCCTATTTGAAAAAATCCAATACCTTCTTTAGCGTTTTTGATATACCAATCGGCTAAGAAAGTCATGTATTCTATTCCAGATTTCATCGTACTGGCCTTAAGTTCGCCTTTTAAAATATAAGAGGCGAAAATGTTCCCCATTGTACTGTCCTCCCAACCCGGGCAAACAATTGGTAGGTTTTTTTCTGCGGCGGCATACATCCAAGAATCCTTCAAATCTATTTCATAATGATCCTCCAGAACACCAGAAAGCAACATTTTATACATGAATTCATGCGGGAAAAACCGTTCTCCTTCTGATTCTGCATCTTTCCAGATTTTAAAGATATGCCGCTGTAGTCTACGAAAAGCCTCATCTTCAGGAATACAGGTGTCTGTAACCCTATTAAATCCGTTTTCCAACAAACTCCATTCATCCTGCGGGGTCAAATCCCGATAATTTGGTACTCGTTTGTAATGCGAATGTGCCACAAGGTTCATAATATCCTCTTCTAAATTGGCGCCTGTACATGAAACTATATGCACCTTATCCTTTCTTATGATTTCGGCGAATATCTTGCCCAATTCGGCTGTGCTCATTGCCCCAGCTAACGAAACCAACATTTTTGCCCCCTTGTTCAATTGTTCCTCATAACCCTTAGCTGCATCAACCAAAGCCGCTGCATTGAAATGCAAATAATATTTTTCGATAAAATTTGAGATCTTACCTTTAGATTTCGTCATCTTCAAATTTTGAATTGTTATTTTTTGATTTGTAATCCACATCAAAGGTGTTATCGTGTTCATCTTCTACTGCCTCCCCTCTAAATTTATAGCTTACCATTTTATAGTACAATTTTGCAGCTAGAAAATCAGAGGATTTATCTGATGGATTTGGACATAGTTCCACAATGTCAAAACCCACGACATTTTTATCCTGAAATACTTGTTTCAAAAACTCCAAAGTTTCATACCAAAACAATCCTCCTGGCTCAGGCGTACCGGTAGAAGGCATTATCGAAGGGTCT
>JBATIW010000143.1:0-1787 GCA_049668005.1 Maribacter sp. | reverse complement strand
CCTTATATAACCTGCCACCCTGTATTTTAGAGCATGCTATTGCCTTATTCTTGTGTATGGTCAAAAGTTTTTTCTTAAGGTAACACCCCAGTTCATTGGATCACCTAAACGTGTTGCGCCAAAGTTGTAGGCATAGGAAATGTACTTCTGATCAGTCAGGTTTCTTCCCCAGAACATAATTTCAAAACTTTTCCCAACCACTCCAAATCGAGTATTCAACAGGCTGTAGGGGCTTTGTTCAATTGTATTGGCGAGGTCAAAATACTGACGGCCCAGGTACTGCCATTCAGCCCTGGCTACAAACTTTACATCTGAAGTGCTTCCCAAATCAAAGCTGTATTGTGCAGCTAGCATTGACGTTACCTCAGGTGAAAACAATTGATGGTTTCCACTTAAGTCTATCTCGCTACCGTTGTTGGGAACTACAAGATCGGTGAAGGTGGCATGCGTATAACCGAAACTGTAATCGAGTTTAAATTTATTGCTAATGGCGGCCGACAGTTCTAATTCTACCCCCGTACTTTTCAATTCACCGGCATTAAAAGTAACGATAAATGCTTCCGGAAGGAGCAATGTAGGTATCTGCACATCTGTTGCTATAATATGAAAAAGAGAAACATTAATCTTTAAACGATTTTTGAGGAACATATTTTTCACCCCGGCTTCAAGATTGTTGCTGTATTCAGGTTTGTAGGCATACAAGGGAGGTTGAGAAGGATCGGGAGAAATTGAAGTTAATCCTCCGGCACGGAACCCTTTTGCATAACTCAGGTAAAAATTGCTTTGCTCATTCATGGCATATGCAATTACTAATTTAGGTGATAAGGCATTGAAAGACGCAGCAGCAGAAGTATCTGGCTGGATCTCAAACGCAGGGTCCGGGTTGCCGTCAAAATAAAACTCACTGAGGGCATCCTGTTCTTTATGTTCATAGTCATAACGCAATCCACCTGTTATACTTAGGCGTTTATTGAGCTGATAGGTGAGTTGTCCGTAAAGGGCAACACCTTTGTTTTCTCCTGTAGTGCTTGTTAAAATTGTAGTATTTGGAGTAGCGTCAGGATCAATAAAGGCGGCATCTTCACCAAAATGAGTTCCTTGCCTCACCGGATTGAACTGATAAAATAAATAGGCACCTGTAGTCCATCTTAGAGGAGAAGATGATTGTGCGGGGGATGTAAATTTAAATTCTTGAGTAACAACTTTTACTTTATTCCAATCCTTTCCATAATCGTTAATAATGGTTACACCATCAATTGGTGAAAAATCTCCGTCAAGAGGACTTTCATAAAGCCGATAGTTAGATTGAAACGCAGTCTGTGAAGTGAAATTGAATTTGTACCCCGCATAATGAGCACTTAAAGAAGCATTGAAATTATTGTCAACCATATTAGCAACTGAATTCTGATTTACTTCAAACGGATTTTCAAATGCTGCTTCTACACTTGATACCAAAGGGAAAGCTCCATTGTTACGTACTTGATTGTGCTTTGCATTCAATGTGAATACCCATTTTGAGCTGGGCATATATTTTACAAAGTAATTTCCCATGAACCCCTGTTGCTTATCGAAATGTGAATCATAAAATACATTGGTGTAAAAACCATTATGGCGGTTATACATTCCTGAAATTCCAAAAAACAGTTTGTCGGTTACCACAGGTGTGCGTACACCAAGACTGTAGCGTTGTTGCCCGTGACTTCCAATATTGGCCTCACCAAAACCGGAAGTCTGGTTCGAAGGTTGCCTGGTGATGATGTTGATAACACCTCCCATCGCATTTCTTC
>JBATIW010000142.1:0-1628 GCA_049668005.1 Maribacter sp. | reverse complement strand
ACTTTAACCTTGTCGCTCTTTATTTCTGCAGGGATTGAATCAGTAATGATCAATTCCTTTAATTGTGAGTTTTCTATTTTCTCAAAGGCATTCCCAGATAATAAACCATGGGTCGTTATTGCCCTTACACTAATGGCCCCGCGTTCCATCATCAAATCTGCGGCTTTTGCCAAGGTTCCAGCAGTATCGACCATATCATCTACCAACACTACATTTTTGCCCTTTACATCCCCAATGAGCTCCATGTGCGAAATTATATTGGCTTTTGCCCGCTGTTTATAACAGATGACCACATCGCAACTTAAGGCTTTGGAGTAAGCATAAGCTCTTTTTGAGCCTCCCATATCGGGTGATGCAATGGTTAGATTATCTAGATTCAATTCTTTTAAATAAGGCAAGAACATGGTTGAAGCAAACAAATGGTCAACGGGTTTTTCGAAAAACCCTTGTATTTGATCTGCATGCAGGTCCATGGTAATTATGCGGGTTGCCCCTGCCGCTTCCAACATTTTTGCAATAAGTTTTGCAGCGATCGGAACCCTTGGTTTGTCCTTTCTGTCTTGTCTTGCCCAACCAAAATAGGGCATTACGGCAGTAATGTGTCTTGCAGAGGCGCGTTTGGCGGCATCTAACATCAACAACATTTCCATTAAATTTTCAGAGCTTGGATTTGTTGATCCAATGATAAAAATACGTGCCCCACGTACAGATTCTTCAAAGGCTGGTTGAAACTCGCCATCGCTGTATCTAGAAAAGTGGACTTTACCTAAATCGGTCCCATAATCCTTGGCAATTTTTTCTGCTAGCGCTGTGCTCTGGGTACAGGCGAAAATCTTTGGTTCTGGTACTTGATAAGGCATGCTTAACGTATTGTTTTTCAAATTATTAAACCCCCTTTCAACAAAGGAGGTGCAAATTTAGAAATTTATTTGGGTTGCTAAAGGATAAATGTTGTTATTTTTTGATCGTAAAATGAAAATATTTTATAGTTTTGCAGTCCTATTTTCTAATGCTCGAATCCTGTCTCGGCAGGTCAAGGCGGATTTACTAGCCAGAGGTTGGACTGGTAGACCTGTCTGCCGACAGGCAGGCGCGCTGGATGAAATTTTGGATATCGTTTGGGTTTATGCTATTTCTAGTTTAAATTTCAACTACATTTATGTTGGTATATCAATTAACGTAAATGAACGAGTTGAAAGACATAATTCAGGAAGGGAAAGAACCACTAGACATTATGCTCCTTACAAGTTGATTTATGTCGAGGAGTGTGAAAATAGGATTGAAGCAAGAAAGCGAGAAAAGTATTGGAAATCTGGCGTTGGCAAAGAACAACTCAGGGAATTAAGAAATAAAAAATTAATATAACTACTGAAATATGCTCGAGTGGCGGAACTGGTAGACGCGCTGGATTCAAAATCCAGTTCCTTTGGAGTGCGGGTTCGATTCCCGCCTCGAGTACAAAGCCTTCAACATTTGTTGAAGGCTTTTTTTGTTTCATAAGTTTCGTCGGTTTTTGGTTTAAAACATATTAAACGTATTTTTAATAAATTCAATAGTATGGCTTCCAGAAGGAATTTTATCGAAAAATTGACGGTTTCAGCAGTCGGCCTGCCAATACTGTATGGTCC
>JBATIW010000141.1:0-5298 GCA_049668005.1 Maribacter sp. | reverse complement strand
CCCCCTTACCACCCATGATCTGAATGGCCCTATCGATCACTTTCAATGCCATACTGGGAGCCACGATTTTAATCATGGCAATCAGGTCTTTAGCTTCTTTATTGCCAACCTCGTCCATTTTGTCGGCTGCCGACAGTACCAAGAGTCTTGTTTGTTCAATCTCGCAGCGTGAATGGGCAATTTCTTGACGAATACTACTGTAGGTATCCAAGGTTCTTCCAAACGGACTGCGTTCAGAAGCCCTTTGTGACATCAACTCCAAAGAGCGTTGCGCCATTCCGATCAAACGCATACAATGATGAATGCGGCCGGGACCCAATCGGCCCTGTGCGATCTCAAAACCTTTGCCTTCCTTCACTAAAAGGTTTGCCTTGGGCACGCGAACCTTATCCAATATCATCTCTGCATGACCCTCTGGGGAGTCGTTGTATCCAAAAACATGCAATGGACGAACTATGGTTAATCCCGGAGTATCCAAAGGGACCAAAATCATGCTTTGTTGCAGGTGCCTTGGTGCTTCAAAATCGGTCTTTCCCATGACGATGGCAATCGTGCAATTGGGATCCATCGCCCCTGAAGACCACCATTTTTTACCCGTTATTACATACTCATCCCCATCGGCAACAATGGCCGTTTCAATGTTAGTGGCATCAGAGGAAGCCACATCAGGTTCGGTCATCAAGAATGTGGATCTGATGGCTCCGCTCATCAAAGGTCGCAGCCATTCATCTTGCTGTTCTTGGGTACCATACTTGGCCAATACTTCCATATTTCCAGTATCGGGCGGGCTGCAATTGAATACTTCCGAAGACCAGAGTATGCGACCCATGATCTCGGCCAAGGGCGCATATTCAAGATTGGTAAGCCCAGGGCTCAAGGCTCCATACCCTTTGGGCAAAAACAAATTCCATAGCCCTTCTTTCTGTGCCTTTTCTTTTAGTGCATCAAGGCCGGGCCATTTTTTCCAGGCGTTAGTGGGATTGTAATTAAATACCTCGACCTCTTCTTGGACAGGAATTATGTTTTTCGCAATAAAGAGTTTCAACTTTTCCTGCAGTGCAATGGACCTTTCGCTGTATTCAAAATTCATAGTATCCCTGTTTTGTTATTTCATTAGTTATCCTGAAATCATATAGCCGCCATCAGCGACATATACCCCTCCGGTCATATAGGATCCGGCATCAGATGCCAAAAGCATCACCATACCCGCCATTTCATCAGGGGCCGCTATGCGGTTCAAGGGTAAGGCTTTGGTAAAGTCGCTCACCAATTTTTCGTCTGTCCAGAGGCCCTGGCTAAATTTGGTCTTGATTAGCCCAGGGCATAAAACATTAGCACGCACCCCATAACGACCCCACTCCTTTGCTTGGTTTTTCGTAAGCATGATCAAAGCCGCTTTGGTGGCACTATACAGCCCCAAACCAAATCCCGGACGTAAACCTTCAACCGAGGAGATATTGATAATACTGCCAACGCCATTTTTCTTCATATGCGGAAGGGCCAAATTTGATAGCAACCAAGGCGCTTTGACATTCACTGCCATGATCTTATCGAACACCGCTTCGTCCGAACCTTCCAAGGGACCGTAATAGGGGTTTATTGCGGCATTATTCACCAAAATATCGATCCTACCATACTTTTCAATCGTTTTTGTGATAAGCGATTGGCGTTGTTGGGTGTGGCCAATATGACATTGTATGCCTACTGTTTCAAGCCCATCAGCATTGAATTCCGTGGCGACAGCGTCTACCGACTCCTGTTTTCTACTACTGACCACCACTTTGGCACCCTGCTCGGCAAGACCTCGGGCAATAGCCTTACCAATGCCCTGGCTCGATCCCGTGACTATGGCCACTTTGCCACTTAAGTCAAATTTTGAATGTATGTTTCCCATGTTTTGGTATTATTTTATTGTATATAAGGGTGTCACTTCTTTTTTAAATGTTGGTATCATGAATCTATATTTTATGAGAACATTTTAGTATCCGCAGCCACCGTCAATACCTCTTTGTTCATTAAAACCTCGGCCAGCGCCGTAGTTTTTGGAAGTTCGTATTTAAAATAGAATTTCATGGCATGTATCTTCGCATTATAGAATTCGTTGGTATACTGGGTATCGCCATCGACCAATGCACTTTGTGCCTTAATGGCCATGCCTAACCACAACCATCCTACAACAATGTTTCCGAAAAATTCCATGAATAGGGTAGCATCTGAAAGGAAGCGCTCATGATCGCCTTTTTGGGCAAATGGCATTAGAAATTGAAGCACTTCCTCGACCAGTTTTAATTTGGCTCCCAATTTTTTGGCAAAGGGCGCAAGTTCGTTGTATTTAGAAGCTTCTGTTATGGTGCCCATGATTTCTGCCGACAATAGTGCTAACGCCTTCCCGTTGCCCATTGGAATCTTGCGTCCCAGAAGGTCGAGGGATTGGATTCCCGTTGTCCCCTCATATATCGGAAAAATGCGAATATCCCTAAAATATTGTTGAAGGATAAAATCCTCACAAAATCCGTAGCCACCAAGCACTTGAAGGCCATTACTGACTGAAACCGACCCTATTTCAGAAGGATAGGTCTTAACAATCGGGGTCAGCATTTCCAATAAAAGCAGGTATTTCTCCCGCTCCTTGGGATCAGCATGTGTGGTGGAAAGGTCATAGTATCTAGATGCCAACAAAACCAAACTCAACGCGCCTTCGACCACTACCTTTTGAAACAGCAACATACGCTTGACGTCTGGGTGGTTGATGATCAAAGTCTGTTCTTGAGAAACATCTTTTTTACCCGTGCTTGTCAAAGCACGGCCCTGTGGCCTTTCTTTTGCATAGGTCAAGGAGGCTTGATAGGCTGCCATGGTGATTGCCGCCGCTCCACGGCCAACACCAATACGGGCGCCGTTCATCATCAAAAACATATACTTTAATCCTTTATTGGGTTCGCCAACAAGCCAACCCTCACAATCGTTTTGGTCGCCAAAGGAAAGGTGGGTGGTACAATAGCCCTTTTGACCCATTTTTTGAAAATCGCCCAAGGTATTCACGTCATTCGGGACGAGGTCACCATTTGCCGTAGGTCTTTTTTTAGGCACTACAAAGAGGGATATTCCTTTAGTACCAGCGGGTGCCCCTTTGATACGGGCCAGCACCAAATGCACAATATTTTCCACCCCTAGGTAGTCGCCCCCGGAAATGAATATTTTTTGACCAGAGATTTTATACCCCTCCCCATCAGGAACGGCCATGGTACTAATATCGGATAAGGAGCTTCCGGCCTGTGGTTCGGTTAGGCACATGGTGCCCCCCCAATCGCCAGTTATCATTTTAGGAACAAAGGCGTCTTTTAATGATGCAGTGCCAAAATGTATGATCAATTCCGCTGCGCCAAGGGTCAACCCTATATAGCCCGGTAATTGATTATTGGCTGCTTCTTGAATATACGTAGCGGCGGTCACCACAATATGGGGCATTTGCAATCCTCCTATGTCATAATCGAACAAAGCGGAAATCAAACCCATTTCCCCACCTTTTTTCATGTATTCCCGAACCTGTGCATGTACGATAATTTCACCGTCCTTGTAATGCGCAGCTTGGGCGTCCATTTCGCGGAAGAACGGAAAGAGTTCCTTATCCGAAAAATCCTTGACCGCATTCAAGAAAAGCTCTACTGAGGCTTGGTCATAATCGGCATAACGGTCCTGGTCCAAAACACTTTGAAGATCGTGTACCTCATAAAGTAAGAATTTAAGGGTATCCAAGTCGATATATTGATGCGCCATGGCATTGTCTGTTTTTTAATTATGCTTTCTAAGATAACAGTTTTTCCGGGCCCATACCGCAAAGGTGTTTAAATTTCTTAAAAGGCTAATGGATAAGCGCGGTAGTTATATTAATTCTTGACCGGCCTTAATTCAATTTTGAAAAGACCTATGGGTGCATCGGAAAAAGCAGGGATAAGACCAACGGTTACCCTACATGTGCTTCGACATAGTTTTGCCATCCATTTATTGGAATCGGGCGTTGACCTAAGACAGATCCAGGTACTTTTAGGCTATGGTTCAAGCAAAGCGTTGGACATTTATATCCATGAGGCTACAAATACTTTTAAAACCATAAAAAATCCATTAGATTAGTGGTATTGACAAAATAGAAATATAGTTACTAGTAGCTATATACAATTGTTGTGGTGCATTTTGACAAGTCCTGAATAAAAGCTACATAATTTTAAACATTAAGTATAAAAATGACAAAGTTATCAGAAGATAAAACAGACCGAGTTTACTAATGAACGACAAAACACTTGAACAACAGCGGATTGAATTTATCAATCAAAAATTTCTTGCTACACCATTAGCTGGTTTAATTATTTGGACAGTAATTGGATTCATCGGAATTTTTTTCTCGGATTTTATAGCAGTTTGGTCAATTTTTATAGGAACTGGAAGTATTGTATATCTAGGTCTCTTTATCTCAAAATACACAGGTGAAAATTTCCTTGATAAAAGTAAGCCGAAAAACGAATTCGATACTCTTTTTCTTTTTACCGCAGGACAAGCCATTCTTGTATATTCAATAGCGATACCTTTTTTTCTCGTTGACTATTCTTCACTTCCAATGACTGTTGGAATTCTGACTGGATTAATGTGGTTGCCATTTTCTTGGATTATAAAACATTGGGTAGGTGTTTTTCATACATTGACTAGAATCATTACTGTTTTAACTCTTTGGTATCTTTTACCTGCATATAGGTTTATTGCTATTCCTTTTGGTATTGTATTGATTTATATAATCACAATATTAATTTTAAAAAACAGAAAGAAAACTGAATAAAAACGACACCACAACAACGTGTATAATTCATGCGGTTGTTGAATAAAATAAAGAAGTTTTCTTACATTTTCGTATCTCCCCTACTTGGAATAATCCAAACGGATTATTCCGCACAAACCATACACGAACACGTTGGCATTAATTTTAAAAGTACTTCCCAACATTCAAAAGCATACTTATTTGTATGTTTTTTATATTTATGTAATACATATAAGTATTCTTTTATTATGTGTTTTATACACATTTGTATACTTTTGTTGATATAATTATACCAATACGTATGTTAGCAAAAGAACGATGAGAAACAAAAAACAACTTCTTATAGAACAGCTGGACCAAAAATTAGAGAATTTTAAAGATTCAGCAATGGTCCTAGTCCCAACCAAGGGATGGATAAATACAAGTAGAACTAGTCTTAATATGACTCGGGACCAGTTAGGGACCAAACTTAAATTGACTAAAGGAGCTAT
>JBATIW010000140.1:0-1648 GCA_049668005.1 Maribacter sp. | reverse complement strand
ATGGGTTGATGATAAGTTTTCTCTTTTTACGTGGTAATCTATTTTTAAACCAAATTTGGTATAACTAAAATCACTATTGAAAATTCCCCGTACACCTTGTGTGATCTGCGCGCTGATATTTGGGAGTCCATCAAAATATTCTATTAATCCCTCCTCATTAGTGAAAGAGCTTGTTTTCGGACTATATCTCACCGAGGCTGTAACTTCGGCTACTTCATAATTATTATAGATATTACCATTATTATAAAAGAAATAGTTCTCCGTTTGTTCTATATGACTTTTTGAGAGCCTAAATTCAGTTAGTACTTTTGGTGTAAATTCGTGTTGAATATTGGTATGCCAGGTACGATGCTTGTAGAATTGAGTAACATTGATCAGCCGTGGTTCAAAAATCGAATAGACCCTTGCATCGGTAAGATAGTTTGAGGCCCCGAGCTCTGTTAAATCATTGATGTAGAAAAGATTGAGCCAGGTGTTACTTTGTTTGTTCAAACGAGCACTTCCTCCAACGCTAAATTTAATTTTTTCATCTATGAACCCACGTACTACATAACCACTTATTTTAAGTGATTCTGAAAGACGGCTATTTGTAACTCCTCCAAAACCAAGGCGAAGCCCCTCATAGTTGTTATATTTTATAAGGTATTTTAGATCGGCATCAAAAAACCCGATAGGATAATAACCAGTTTGAAATGGACCGATCTTCTTTGCATGTCTCATGGTCACGCTATCATTTTCAGTCTGAACGGAAGGTATTTGCGCAATAACAGAAGTTCCCATTAGAAAAATGAGAAAAAACAAAACCTCGCGCATATAGAAACTAATTGTTTTTGATTTTAATAAAGCGGCTGTTGCGCCGCTTTATTGTACTATAAAAAGGAAATTAACGATTATACCGTCATGATCTCTTTTTCTTTTGTCGCTAAGATCGCATCGATCTTTTGAATATGTTCATCGGTCATGTCCTGAATATCAATTTCAAGGTTACTCTTCATATCCTCCGAACTATCAAGGTCTTTAATATCATTCATGGCATTTTTACGATCATTTCTTACACCAATCTTTGTTTCTTCTGCTTCATGTTTCGCTTGTCTGGCTAGCTCGATTCTTCGTTCCTCGGTTAAAGGCGGAACGTTAATAATAACACTTTCACCGTTATTCATAGGGTTAAAGCCAATATTCGCCATATGAATTCCTTTTTCTATTTCAGGAATAAGACTTTTCTCCCAAGGTTGTATACTAATAGTCATTCCATCTGGAGTACTTACATTGGCAACTTGATTCAGTGGTGTAGGACTTCCATAATAATCTACCATCACACCCGAAACCATTGATGGAGTCGCTTTCCCGGCACGTATGTTCACTAATTTCTTTTCGAGATGAATTAGCGCATTGTGCATTAATTCTTTCGTACTATCTAAAATGAATTTAACTTCTTCTTCCATTTTACTAAATTTTATGTCAGTTTTTCAAAAATCACGCCAAATTTATAAGTTTACCTTAGTTCCAATTTTTTCTCCCGAAACTACTTTCAATAAATTACCTTTGGTATTCATATCAAATACAATGATCGGTAATTCGTTTTCCTGGCTTAAGGTAAAAGCCGTAGTGTCCATTACTTTCAGGCCTTTCCTTAGAACATCATCAA
>JBATIW010000139.1:0-19602 GCA_049668005.1 Maribacter sp. | reverse complement strand
TAGTATACCTGATAATATTGAGTCGTTCACCATTACCATTGATGATTTGAAAGATGACAGTGCAGTTCTTGGAATGATGTGGGAGAAAACCTATGTTGGCGTAAAATTCGAAGTGCCAACGGATGCGGCGGTAACCAAGAATATAGATAGGGTCTTGAATGGACCTGGAGCTGGTGATTATTATGCTGCAGCTGTTTATTATGCTTCTTCTGGAAAAGATATTAATAAAGCCAAGGAATGGATGGACAAGGCCATGTCTATGACCGAGAAACCTGCATTCTGGCAGTTAAGACAAATGTCTTTGATACAAGCAAAATCCGGGGATAAAAAAGCCGCTATTGAAACAGCTAAAAAGTCTTTGGCCGCTGCTGAGGAAGCAGGCAATGCCGATTATGTAAAGATGAACAAAGACTCCTTAAAGGAGTGGGGTGCAATGTAAGTTATCCATGATTAATTATACGGAAGCCCTGATATTATCGTCAGGGCTTTTTAATTTTATAACTTTTTTTGATTACATTTTCGCTATCTTTACTAGTTCATAAAACCACCATCCAATATGTACAAATCAATCATCTTTTTAGCTTTTTCCCTGCTGTTTATTTCTTGTGAAAAGCAAGTTGAAAAACCGATCTACACTACTGAAAAATGGGAAAATCCGGAATGGGAAAACCCAGAAATTTTCCAGATCAATCGAGAAGAACCCACAGCCTCATTTTACCGATACGAGAACGAGGCCGATGCCTTAAATAATGATAGTTGGGAGAACTCACCATTGTATGAATCCTTAAATGGTACTTGGGACTTTTACTATGCTGATAACCCTCAAAAAAGACCTGCTGATTTTTACAAAAATGATTTTGATCTAACAGGCTGGGATAAATTGGAAGTCCCGTCCAACTGGGAAATTCAAGGTCATGGGATACCATTTTATACCAATGTTACCTATATGTTCCCGCCAAATCCACCATATATACCACATGGAGAAAATCCTGTTGGAAGCTACAAGCGTGAGTTTGATATTCCTGAAACATGGAATGGAAAAGAGGTATACCTTCATTTTGAAGGCGTTAGTGGCGCTATGTACATTTGGATAAACGGTGAAAAGGTAGGGTACAATGAAGGTAGTAAAACACCTGCGGAATATGCCATTTCAAAATATATTAAGAAAGGTAAAAATAAGATAGCCGTACAAGTGCTTCGTTGGTCTGATGCCAGTTATTTGGAAGATCAGGATTTTTGGAGATTAAGCGGCATAGACCGGGATGTTTATATATATGCTACAAATAAAACCACTATTAAGGATTTTACCGTTGTTGCCGATTTGGGGAATGATTATAAAGACGGATTGTTCAAACTTCAATTAGAGGTGGATAATGCCTCGGAAAGTGAAACTTTAGCTGCAGAAGTAAAATTGTTTGATGGGGATGTTGAGGTTTATACAGCATCCAAGGATGTTGCTTCCAAGAGCGGTGTTTCCGAATTGGTTTTTAATCAAAGTCTTTCCAATGTGAAAACATGGAATGCTGAGCAGCCCAATTTATACACCTTACAAATTAGTCTTAAAAAGGCGGATGGTAGCACCACAGAAGCCACCAGTGTCAAAGTTGGTTTTAGAAAGGTTGAAATTAAGAACAATCAATTTTTGGTGAATGGAAAGGCCGTGCTACTTAAAGGGGCAAACCTTCATGATCACGATGATCAAACCGGTCATGTGGTTACAGAAGCACTTACTTTGAAAGATCTTACTGTTATGAAGCAGAACAACCTCAATGCCATTCGCTGTAGTCACTATCCCAAGAACCCTCATTTTTATAGAATGTGTGATAAATATGGTTTTTATGTGATTGATGAAGCCAATATTGAAATTCATGGTATGGGTGCAACTAACCAAGGGCTCGATCAAAATTTAGAAGCCCAGAAGATACATCCAGCCTATCGGCCAGAATGGAAAGCCATGCATTTAGACCGTACTATTCGTATGTTCGAAAGAGACAAGAACTATCCAAGTATTGTCACATGGTCATTGGGCAATGAAGCGGGTAACGGCGATAATTTTTATGCCACATACGAGTGGTTAAAGGCGCATGATACCACTCGACCTGTTCAATACGAAGGAGCTTCTGCATATGAAAATACAGATATTCAAGCACCCATGTATATGCGTATACCGGATATGGTTACGTATGCCGAAAATGACCCAAAAAGACCGCTGATACAGTGTGAATATGCACATGCCATGGGAAATAGCGTGGGGAACCTACAAGAGTACTGGGATGTGATTGAGAAATATGATGTCTTGCAAGGCGGATTTATTTGGGATTGGGTTGATCAAGGAATTGCTACCAAAACTGAAGATGGAAGGGAATACTGGGCCTATGGAGGGGATTTAGGTGGAATGGATTACCAGAACGATGCCAACTTCTGCCTAAACGGAGTTGTGAATCCGGATAGGAGCGACCATCCATCCTTATACGAGGTAAAGAAAGTTTATCAGTATGTGAAATTTGAAGGAAAAAATGCCAAGGCCGGTGAAATCGTAATTAAAAACAAGTATGATTTCATCAATTTGAACAACTTTGATTTTAGCTGGAAGTTATTTGAAGATGGGGAAGAAGTGGCAATTGGTAAAATACCTACGCTGGATATTACCCCCTATGAATCAAAAACAATAAAAATTGATTTACCTGAATTAAAGGATGCAAAGGCTGAATATTATCTGAACATTTATGCAAAGACCAAGGTGAAGAGCGATCTAGTTCCAGAAGACCATGTGATGGCCTATGAACAATTTAGATTATCCAATTTTACACCTGACACTTTTTCAAGGAACGATTCAAGGGGCGGACTAGAGATTACTTCTAGTGACGATCTGGTTATTATCAAGGGAATCGATTTTGAGGTAAAATTCGATGCTGAAAAAGGTTCAATTACTTCTATTGACTACGGTAACGGAAATCTATTACTGAAAGGAATCGAAGCTAATTTTTGGAGGGCAACGGTAGACAATGACTTTGGATACAATATGCCAAAAAGGTTGAAAGCCTGGAATTATTCTACCAAAAATAAAAATTTGTTGAAGATGGAGGTAGTATCAGGCGAGAATAACAGCACCATTGAAGAACTTAAAATGGCGCAAAGTCCATTTAATATAGAAAATGAAAATGTGGGTATAACCGCCACGTATGATTTGCCCGATGTAAATGGTAAAGTAAGTATTACCTATGATGTCAATGATAAAGGAGAAATAAAAGTGACCACGGGATTATCCGATATCTCGAAAGATTTACCTGTGATACCACGTTTCGGAAATAACTTCATAATCAAGAATGAATACCAAAAAGTAAATTGGTACGGTAGGGGACCCCATGAGAATTACCAAGACCGAAAAACTTCCGCCATGGTAGGTAAATATGATTCCAATGTTGCGGATTTATATTTCCCATATATACGCCCGCAGGAAAATGGGAATAGGGCCGATGTGCGTTGGGTAAGCTTTATCAATGAAGCTGGAGCTGGGATTGAAATATTCGCTCCTCAATTGTTTGAATTTAGTGCACACCACCAATATAATAATGATTTTGACCCAGGGGAAACAAAACAACAACGGCATACCGTTGATATTGAAAAACGTGATTTGGTCAATATCAACATCGACTATAAACAAATGGGTGTGGGTGGCGATAATAGTTGGGGCTTTATGGCCTTGGATAAATACCAAATTCAACCCGAAAATTTATCCTATAGTTATGTGATCAGACCTCTAAAATAAGAGCAACAAATAGATGTACTAAGAAAGCCGCGACAAGTTTGTCGCGGCTTTTTTATTTTATATCGTTTTGATTAAGATCTTACTAGGGGCTTTCTCAATAATCTATCAAATGCCTCAAAAGCAAATGCGATTATAATAACTAGTGCAGCACCTATAAAATTCAACCATAGATACCCCAATTTTTCTTGACCTGAGGGATAAATATGGATAAGGTTATAGTAGATAATACAAATTAATAGCTGTGTTAAAATGGCAGCAAAGAATACGGCATTGCCTTTGACAAACTTAAAGAAAAATGCCAAAAGGAAAATGCCCAGAACATTTCCATAAAATATACTGCCGATGATATTCACTAATTGTATTAAATTATCAAAGAGATTAGCGACACAAGCTATTAAGATGGCTACAATACCCCACAGTAATGTAAAGGCTTTGGAAGCCTGTACATAATGTTTCTCCGGCAGAACCTCCTTCTTATTCCGTTTGTAAAGATCCAAGGCGGTAATGGTCCCCAATGCATTTAATTCTGATGCTGTGGAAGACATTGCAGCTGATAATATCACGGCTAATAATAAGCCAATAAGACCTTTAGGCAGATTATTTAAAATAAAGTGGATAAACACATAATCCTTATCGTTGGTTTCGAGCGAATCATCAGCTTGTTTAATCAAAGTTTTCGCTGCTGCCCTATTTGTGCTATCTTTTCTATTGATACTGATTATTTGCATTTTGGCAGCTTCAATTGCCGTGTATTCCTTTAGGTCGAGTGCCGAGGAAAATTTATTTTGGGCAATAGTTTTTTCAGATTCCAAGGCGACCTGCCTTTCTTGCAGCACTTTATAATCTGCTGCATATTCAGAATTCAAAACCCCTTTTGTAGCTGAAGGATTAAAATTGAGGGGAGTGGCATTGTATTGATAAAAAACAAATACCATTACGCCCACTAACAAAATGAAAAACTGCATGGGTATTTTGAATATTCCGTTAAAAACCAATCCTAATTGGCTCTCTCTAACTGATTTTCCCGATAAATAGCGCTGCACCTGACTTTGGTCTGTTCCGAAATAGGCCAAAGCAAGAAAGAGACCACCGGTGATTCCACTCCAAAAGGTATATCTACTTTTGGTATCTAAACTAAAGTCCAAAATATTGAGCTTGTCACTGGCGCCGGCAATTTTAAGGGCTTTGCTAAACCCAATATCCTCCGGTAAGTAGCCTAAAATAAAGAAAAAGGCTATGAACATTCCGGTCATAATAATGAACATCTGCTGCTTTTGCGTAACACTAACGGCCTTGGTACCCCCTGATACGGTATAGATTATTACCAATGTGCCAATAATAATATTCAATGTCCTTAAATCCCAACCTAGAACGGCGGATAAGATAATCGAAGGGGCAAAAATTGTAATACCTGCGGCAAGGCCACGTTGCAATAAGAATAGTATTGCAGCCAAAGACCTGGTTTTAAGGTCAAATCGTGTTTCAAGGAATTCATATGCCGTGTATACCTTTAGCTTATGATAAATAGGTACGAATACCAAGCAGATGATGATCATGGCAAGGGGTAGCCCAAAATAAAATTGAACAAAGCCCATTCCATCATGAAAAGCCTGTCCAGGTGTGGAAAGAAATGTAATTGCACTTGCTTGTGTGGCCATCACGGATAACCCTATTGTCCACCATTTTGACTGATTTCCCCCGAGAACATAGTCATTTACATTTTTGCTCCCACGAGTTTTCCAAACACCGTACACAACGATGAATAAGAGCGTGCCTGAAAGAATAATCCAATCTAATGTTCCCATATCACGTAAAAGATGTCATTAGATAAGCAAAAATCAATATATAGATGATGTTTAATACCAACACCAGTGTATATTCCTTTTTCCAAATAAGTTTATCTAGCATGTTTATCCTTTTATATTGCTCTTTTTATCAACATTTCCCTTTCCAGCAGAAAGCATATTGGCGAATAGCTTATAGGCTCCTGACACTCCAGCTGGTAATTCCCTGAAAAAACTTAGTCCCGTATAAATGTAATTGCCCTTCCCATAAGGAGCAATCAATAAACTTCCAAATTTTGCCGACTCTCCTTCATCGTTCATAGATAGTATCGGTGTGAATTTGGCATCCCATTCGTTTGGAAAATAAAGCCCACGTTCTTGAACCCAACCCTCAAAATCCGAGGGTTTGATTTTATTCGGATAGTTTACCAATTCATGATCTTCAGCAATGATCTGCACGGAAGAATTCTCATCGGTAACCCTGTCCCTTGATAATTTTAACGGATAGGGTGCTATATCATCAAATTGCGCACTCCATCTTCCTGCCGTATTATATTGCAATACCAAATTGCCCCCTTTCTCAACATAATCGAATAAATACTTCTGTTTGAACTTTAATTCGGGGACGATATTATAAGCGCGTATACCTACAACAATCGCACTGTATTTGCTCAATGTTTCGGCATTAATTGAATTTGGGTCAATGGTATGGACTTGATAACCAATTTGTTCCAGACTTTTGGGCACTTCATCCCCTGCACCCACAATATATCCAATATGCTCTCCTACCTTTTGGATATTCAAACGGACCACTTTGGCTTCAGAATGCAACAAAATAGATTGGGCCGGAACATGATCGTAATTGATAGTCACCAGCTCTTTGGAAAGTTCTTTACCATTTATCTTAATTATGGGCGAAATATAACTTTCATCTTCATTGGCAGGTGGTGTCAATTCGAATACCACAATTTGTTCATCCCCTTTTTTGGCAATTTCGAAGGGTTTGCTTTCTTGGTCAACCTTCCATCCTTCAGAGTAACAAAATACTACTTCTCCTTTTATACTATCTCGATGCGCTTTTATTGCGATTGGAATCTTCTTTGATTCACCGTCTGCAAAAATCACCACCTTATCGTTGAAACTTGCCGTGGCCTCCGGTAAAATCTCAAAAGGCTGATATAATTCACCCTTATCTGGTTTTGAATAACGATGAATCAATGGTTTTCTGAAGGTGATTTGATAACCGTTAAAATCAACTTTAAATGTAGCCATAAAAGCCGGTGGGGTCTCTGGTTTCCCTATTAAATCAGGGTTTTTCACCGTATACATTCCTAATGTCCCTTTGTTTTCAAGCCAATAAGGACTTGTGTATTTGGTGTTTAGGGGAATATTCAAATCAATGTTAAGATTGATTTTTTCATTCTCAGAGAGAACCACATCTTTTTGTTCAGAAAAGATCCCATCGATTGAAATTGATTTTAATGTGATTTGAGCATTGCTGCGATTTAATGCCTCGATATTCACTTTGATTTTACTGCCTGGATTGGCGATTGCATTCTGGGATGAAGCTTCAATATATAAGCCCGTAATGGACGCTATGATATCTTCCAACGCTTTGGATTTTAAATTTTTCCAATGCGGATCAGCAATTTTTTGTATTAATTTATGGGCTTCCAAGAGATTTGTTAAATGTACGGACGGATCTTGAAAAGCAAAGTTTTTTTCAATTTCATAAAGGATATCACCTACGGCCTTGCCGCCCGGAACACGTGACCAAGTTGTATTCACTCCATCGAAAATGTTGCTTTTATCTTCAGGTAGATCTCCCTTTAATAATTCTATATATTCATTCTGACTACCACGTGTGGAAAGTCTCCCAAACCCCTGACAAAGATGTTGGCTACTGGCCAGTGAAGCAATTTCATTATTGGACACGCCAAGTAAAGGATAATAAACCCCTATGTCAAAGTTCAACAAATTTGATTTATCCGCTTCCTTGAATTTTTCCTCACTCCCATAAAACCACCACGATGTATTGAAGAATAACCTTTGGGGTTGCCAAGTATCCAACTTTTTAAGTTGGTTTGGGTAGGAGGTAGGGTCGCCGGCCAAATCAAAGGCCGCTACACTTAACATAGCAGATGATGTATGGTGACCATGGGTAGAACCCGGTGTTCTATGGTTAAAACGGTTGATGATTACATCGGGTTTGAACCTTCGTATGGTCCGCACCACATCACTCAACACAGAATCCTTGTTCCATAATTTCAAGGTTTCATTGGGGTGTTTGGAGTAACCAAAGTCATTGGCCCTGGTAAAAAACTGCTCCCCACCATCAATTCTTCTTGCTGCCAAAAGTTCCTGGGTACGCAAGACACCCAAAAGCTCCCTCAGTTCAGGTCCAATTAGGTTTTGCCCCCCATCACCTCTAGTGAGTGATAAATAAGCCGTTCTTGCTTTAACCTCATTTGATAGGTATGAGATAAGCCTGGTATTCTCGTCATCAGGATGGGCCGCAATATATAATGCCGACCCCAAAAAATTCAATTTTTGAATTGAATGGTAAATGTCTGATGATGAATTCTTTTTGGGAGCTTGTGCAAATGTGGCATTAAAAAACAGTAGCATTCCTAAATAGGATACCAATAAATTTCGCATGTTTTTGTTTTAGTCGGTTTCCAAAGATATAAAGAAAGCCAAGTAACCGGTAATATTTACATTTTCTTTAACAAGAAGAACAGTCTATAGTACTTCATCGTCCGAAACACTATTTTTTGCTATAAGTGCCACCCCTTTTTGTAGCAAAAGATTGTTGGGATAAGTAACCAACTCTCCATTGTCTTTTCTTAAATATAGGTGGAAGGCTTTTATGTCCAAAATGGCCGCTTCCTCAGGGAAATCACTATCCAAGATCCGAATTCTGTCACCAATTTTAAAAGGAAATGAGAAGAATAAGATAATTCCAGCGGTAACATTGCTCAAAATGGACCATGAAGCGAACATGGCAACACCAATAACAGCAAAGACTGAGGAAAACAAAATTCCGATTTCCTTAAAGTTAACTCCCCAGATAAAAATTACAGCCCCAATACCCAGAGTGAATAGGGCAATGGACACATATTTAATGATCAAACGCGTTCGGGCTTGATTTAAGTCACTTATTCTACCAATTTTGCGAATGGCTTTGGTACTAACAAATTTTAAAATCAACAATACAACAATAGTTATCGCTGTCACTAAGATCTCTTGTTGGTTAACTGTAACAAAATCCTCCATAAATTATAGGCCTAAAGTGTCTCGCAAAGATATATCGTTATTTCCATTTTGCCTCCAGTAAGGTGTTTTTATAGTTTTGATTTTAGTGGCTTTTGAAGTCATGGTTTTGGCCCCGTTACCAAAACCACTTTTAAAGGTTTCCGACCAACTGTCAATAGTGTAAGGAAAAGTAGGGTCAAACTTGATTTCGAGGGTTCTATCAAGTGCTGGATAGAATATTCTGTAGCTGTTCAGACCATCCATTTTGTTTAAAGTTGTAATTGCATTATATGACTTTAACTCCTTGTGGGCCATTCGAATGTATTCTAAAGATGGAATCATCTTGATTTCTCCGATAGGTAAATCGGATGGGTTGATACGAATCTTGTTCCATAGTTCATTTTCCATTACATCTTTGTCCAATTCAAAGTCTTTATCACCTTCACTTTCAAAATAGGAAAAGGTTTTTATTTTGAACTTTTCACGATTGTTTATTTGTGCAAAGACCTGTCCACACCATTCTTGCGCTGAGTAAGTGACTTTTAAGGCTTGCTGGTTACCATGAACGGGATAAAAACTACTACTCATTATCGAATAGGGATAAATACCGGTAAGGTATTTCTTGGTACTGTTTAATTTGAGCACAGGAACGTTTTCTGGATTGTTTCTGTCGGCTTTTACCTGTTTATCCGCAACGAATGGTTCGGTTACATAGATCAAGACAGATGAGCCGACCCTTAGCTCTCCATATCTTGCCTGTTCCAATTTGTAGGAGGTTATTTCGGCATTACCAGCGTACCAGTATTCCTTGAATTCCTCGGTCAGCGGTTTTCTTGGTTTGGGCTTTACAATGGTCTCATTAGTTGAAAGTTCCCCATTGTTTTTGGCAGCTATCTCATTACAAGACTCAAAAGTCCCTATTATTGCTGCAAATAGAACAATTGATACTTCGAATGTTATCCACTTTTTCATTTGAAATTTTTGACAAAACTACTTAAAAGCAATTAGCTTACCATGTGCATTAACGTTTTGTAAACTAATTGGGTAGGAAGTCCGACCACATTGGTATAGGAGCCTTGGATTTCTTCAATCCCTATTAGCCCTATCCATTCTTGGATGCCATAACCGCCGGCTTTGTCAAAGGGTTTATACCTTTCTGCGTAGTAATGGATTTCATCAGGGGCAAGTGCTTTGAATTTAACTTTTGTGGTGTGATTGACTGTTTTCTGGGAGGTACTCGTCTTAAATGAAACAGAGGTAATAACATCGTGCCAATCATTTGACAATTCAGTTAACATTTCGCATGCTTCTCTTAGGTCTGCAGGTTTGGCAAGGGATTTTCCTTTATACCAAACAACGGTATCAGCGGTGATCAAGATATCATTTAGCTCAAGAAAACCATCAAAAGCATTAGCTTTTAGCTCGGCAAGATAATCCGAGATTTCACTTCCTTGTAATGACGAAGGATACACTTCTTCAACCTGTTTGAGGCGTATTTCAAAGTCGAGCCCCATATCCTCGAAGAACTGTTTTCTTCTAGGTGATCCGGAAGCGAGGATTATTTTGTGATCTTTTAACCTATCATTCCACATACTTAATCATTTCCGGCACTAAAATTATCCATCCAATCGCCCCTAACTTTCAATACTTGTTCTATAACATCACGAACACAGCCTTCACCACCATTTTTATGTGAAATATATTTACAAACCGCTTTTACTTCTTGAATTGCATTTTGGGGACAAGTAGGCAATGAAATCATGTGCATCGGCGGAATATCAGGCATGTCATCTCCCATATACAGCACGTTCTCCGGGGCAATATCATAATCATTCAAGTACTCTTTTAAAGGATCTTCTTTGCGATGTGCACCCATATAGAACGAAGTTACCCCTAGGCCCTTTAAGCGTTCTTTAACACCCTCATTGGTGCCACCGGTAATAATACAGACATTATAACCTTTCAAGATTGCTGTTTTAAGTGCATATCCATCCTTCACACTCATTTTACGTAATAGTTCCCCTTTGGATGTAATTAAAACGGTACCATCAGTAAAAACGCCATCCACATCAAAAACAAAAGTGGTTATGTCCTTTAAATATTGCTTATAACTTTTTTCCATAGGTTTTTCGGATTGATTTACTCAGGAGCGTATATACTTTTTTATGTTTTTTATGTTTGAGTTGTGCCAGGTGTTTCTTAAGGGTACCCCTGTCATTTCGCCTAGCGGGTCCCGTTTGTGCATCCAAAGGGGACAAATCCTGTATCTTGGCCGCGGTTTCATTGATTAATGGCAACAGCAATTCAAAGGGCACATTATTTTCCGTGCAGATTTCTTGGGCTAAGTGATACATATGGTTCGTAAAATTATTGGCGAAGACTGCTGTCAAATGCAGTGCCTTTCTTTGGTCGGAGTCAATTTGAATTACCTTATCCGAAATTGCCGATGCCAATGCATTCAGAAGTTCGTAATCCGCTACAGTCTCGGCTTCAATACAAATGGGAATCTCATTGAAATCAACTTTTCTATTCGCACTAAAGGTTTGCAGTGGATAGAAAACCCCGCGCCTATGATAATCGGGTAATGCGTTCATGGGGATACTCCCTGAAGTATGTACTATAAGGCTTTTTTTGCCTATCACAGCCTCTGAAACCTCGGAAATGGCATCATCACTAATTGCAACTAAATAAATATCAGCTTCCTTAATTTGGGATAAATCAGTAGTTGTATTTATTTGAGTATTGAAATAGGACAAGGTTTTTTGATTACGACCATAAAGCTGGATGATTTCCAACCCTTTTTGAGCTTTGAATGCATCAAACAAGTGTTTGGCCAAATTACCCGTACCTAAGATTACGATGCTAATCATACTGCGAAAATAGTGATATAATTAATCTTCAAGAAGAATTAAAAAAAGTATCGCTAATGGGTATTGGATATTAATATTAAAAAAAAGAACCACATGAAAATGCAGTCCTTTTAATTTTCCTTTTTCAATTAATTGTTAAGCGTAGGAAACTCGAATGGTTAAGCTGTGCCCATGATTACTTCCGATAGCAACGGTCGTTCCATTGTCCAAGCAATCGGCGTTTACATCAGGATCTGGGATTTGATCTTCTCCTCCATCATCGGAACTGGAACAACCCAGTAGGGAATATGCCGGTATTGCAATGAGCATTGCACTGGCGGTTTTTTGGATAAAAGTTTTTCTGTCCATAGTTGATTTATTAGGTCAAAAGATTTATTTCATTTCATAAGTATTTGAATATTAGTAGTATAATATATGAATACCTTTCAAGGATCTACTACAAAAATTATTTTATTCTGATTTATCGACTGGCCCTAAGTAGCGTTCAAAAAGAGATCATTATCTCTGGAAAATACTGTATTTTTGCGAACTGCAAATAACAGGTATTGCGTTCCTATGAAAGATTTGTTTAAGAAAATATTCTTCTCGAGCCGTTTAATGGCCGTACTTTTTATTGTTTTTGCAACGGCCATGGCCTTTGGCACCTTCATTGAAAGTTGGTATAGTACTGAAACGGCAAGAATTTGGATTTATAATGCCACTTGGTTTGAAGCTATTATGGTATTCTTTGTAATCAATTTTATTGGCAACATTTCAAAATACAAATTGCTAAGAAAGGAAAAGTGGCCCGTTTTGACTTTACACCTTTCCTGGATATTGATTATCCTAGGCGCTTTCGTTACCCGATATATTAGTTTTGAGGGAATGATGCCCATTCGTGAAGGTAATTCCGAAAACGTCTTTTATTCAGATAAAACGTTTCTCATTGCCTATATTGATGGAAAGATTGATGGGGAACCACGCAGAAAAACCTTGCACGATGATCTTATCGTTACACCGGAAGCGTTAAAGTCGAACCTACCCTGGCATAATGATTTTAATGGCCAACCTATTACCATTTCGTATGTCGATTTTATAAAAGGGGCCAAAAAGGGTTTGGTGCCAAATGAAAACGGTAATGAATACTTAAAAATTGTTGAAGCCGGTAATGGTCAGCGCCATGAACATTATTTGGAAAATGGAAAAGTCGCCAATATTCATAATGTTCTTTTTTCCTTAAATAACGAAACAGAAGGGGCTATTAATATTTTCAAGACTGACAGTACTTATTTGATAAAATCTGCTTTCGAGGGTGATTTTATGAGAATGGCCGACCAGTTTCGGGGTAATTTGGTTAAAGACAGCGTACAGCCTTTGCAATTAAGATCATTGTATAACACCGCTGGAATGCAGTTTGTATTTCCTGAACCCATTGTAAGAGGCTCCTATGGCGTTGTACAAGTTCCTGAAGCTGAAATCACACCAGTTACCCAAGATGCCTTGGTAGTTGAAGTTTCAAGCAATGGTGAAACCGTGCAACAAAAAATATTGGGGGGCAAGGGTACATCAAGCTTTTCTGAGAAGATAAAAGTAGGAGGTCTTGATATTTCCCTGGCCTACGGTTCCAAAGTATATGAACTTCCTTTTAGTATCAAATTGAATGACTTTATTGCTGAGAAATATCCGGGAACCGAAAAAGGGTATGCCTCCTTTATGAGTAGGGTCACCGTTGAGGATGAGCGTCCTTTTGATTATGACATTTTCATGAACCATATTTTGGACCATAAGGGGTATCGCTTCTTTCAGTCTGGTTTTGACCCAGATGAACGTGGAACAACACTTTCTGTGAACCACGATTTCTGGGGTACTTGGATTACCTATATCGGATATTTTCTTTTGTATACCGGTCTAATGGGAATCATGTTCTTTGGTAAGACCCGTTTTCAGGATCTTGCAAAATCTTTGGATAAAATCAAAGCAAAGAAAACCGCCTTAACTATACTTTTTATTTTCGGATTTGCCCTTAACGGTAGCGCACAGGAACATTCAGAAAATGATGGTCACGACCATACAAAAACGCCAACGCAACAACAGATAGATTCCCTATTGAGTGCCAATATCGTACCTCTTGAACATGCTGGTAATTTTGGGAAATTGGTCGTACAGGATCAGGGGGGGCGTATGAAACCCATCAATACTTTTTCTTCGGAATTGCTACGAAAATTAAGCCTGAAAAATAAGTATAAGAACATGAATTCCGACCAGGTGTTCCTCTCTATGATGATGAATCCTACGATTTGGTATAATGTTGAGTTCATTGCTCTCGATAAAAAAGCGCAGAATGATAGTATTCGAAAGATATTGGGGATTCCAGCGGGACAAAAATTCGTTAAGGCTATTGACTTTTTTGATAAAGCGGGAAAATATAAATTGGAGCCTTTTTTAAGAGCAGCTACAGCTACCAATAATCCCAATAAGTTTGAGCAGGATTATAAGGATGCCAATATTCGTCTAAGCTTATTGGATCAAGCACTGAGCGGACAAATCGTTAAAATATTCCCCCTGTTGAACGATGAGAATAACAAGTGGATTTCCGCTATTGAATATCGTGGAGGGCAGTACCAGGTAACAGATACGCTTTACGCCAATTTCATTAAAAATGCGATTCCATACTACTTGATGTCCTTGAAGAATGCGCAGGTAAGTGGCGATTATACAGAGGCCGACAAATTATTGGCGGCCTTCAAACAAAATCAAGCCAATCATGGTAGTGAAGTATTGCCGACCGATAACAAAATCGAGACAGAGGTCATTTATAACAAATTGGACATTTTCAATATTTTATATAAGGTATATGCCCTAGTGGGTATTTTTATGTTCTTCGTTTTGATTTTCCAAATTTTTAAGGAGCGTGAAATATGGCGTATAGGTACGTATTTCTTTAAGGGGACTGTTATAATCTTATTCTTATGGCATACTGCAGGATTGATATTACGCTGGTACATTTCAGGACATGCCCCATGGAGTGATGCCTATGAAAGTATTCTCTATGTCTCTTGGGCCACCATGGGCATGGGATTGTTATTGGGACGTAAAAGTGATATGACGATCGCAGCTTCAGCTTTTGTGACTGCTATGTTATTATGGATTGCCCACCAAAGTTGGGTAGATCCTTCAATAGCCAATTTAGTACCTGTGTTGGATAGTTATTGGCTCATGATCCACGTTGCAGTGATTGTGGGCAGTTATGGCCCCTTAACCGTTGGGATGATCTTGGGTCTCGTTTCATTGATATTGATTATTCTCACCAATAAAAAGAACAAAAAACGTATGAACCTTAGTCTCAAGGAGCTGACGATTATCACCGAATTGGCCATAACGGTTGGTCTGATAATGCTTACCATTGGTAATTTCTTGGGTGGCCAATGGGCAAATGAAAGTTGGGGGCGTTATTGGGGTTGGGACCCGAAGGAAACTTGGGCCTTGATTTCGATTATGGTTTATGCCTTCGTAATCCACACTAGATTAGTACCGGGGTTGCGTGACAAATGGCTGTTCAACTTTTTAAGTGTTGTTGCGTTCGGTAGCATCATGATGACGTATTTCGGGGTGAACTTCTATTTGGTGGGCTTACATAGTTATGCCAGTGGGGCCCAAGTAATAACCCCTGTATTTATCTATTATACAGTTTTTGGTGTTTTTGTTCTTGGTGCAATTAGTTACTGGCGCTATAAAGTGAATTATGGGAAGTAAGGGTACATGAAACTGTAATTTTCAATTTTCTAAAATTTATTGCATCTTTACTACATCATGAAGTAAGCGTATTATGTTATTTATAGATGTCATCGGGTTACTACCCGGGAAGTAATCGGCCAAAAGGTGAACTTCCAGTATCTTCTATTATTCTTCTATCCAATATAATTCCTGTAACATGAAACACCGGAATACACTTACGCTTAAACAGCTTTTCAATTATTTTATAATCGCCGTAACTGGTAAAGAAACTGAATTTACGACTGGCAGTATTCGTAAGGCGATTTTTATGCTCTCCATTCCAATGATTTTGGAAATGATGATGGAGTCGATATTCGCTATAGTGGATATTGCCTATGTTTCCCAAGTCAGCGTGAATGCTGTGGCTACCATTGGCCTTACAGAATCAGTAATTACTTTGGTTTATGCTGTGGCCATAGGGCTTAGTATGGCTGCTACCGCTGTGGTTGCCCGTAGAATAGGGGAAAAAGACATAAAAGGTGCCCGGGAATCTGCGGTACAGGCCATTCTTTTGGGCATTGTGGTTGCCATAATGGTTGGGGCCATCGGCTTTTTTTATGCCAAGGAAATTCTTGCCCTAATGGGTGCTGAACAGGATCTGATCAATGAAGGATATGGATATACCCGATTATTGATTGGGGGAAATATTACTATTCTATTATTATTTCTCATCAATGCTATTTTCAGGGGAGCTGGTGATGCCTCTATTGCCATGTGGACCCTCGTACTCTCGAACGGGCTCAACATTATATTGGATCCCATATTCATTTTCGGATGGGGACCAGTCCCAGAATATGGTGTAATGGGGGCTGCTATCGCTACAAATATTGGTCGGGGTACGGCAGTACTCTTTCAATTGGGAATTCTGTTCTTTGGATGGAGTAGGATAAAGCTGCGTCTAAAAGATATAGTTGTTAGGTTTTCAGTCATGTTCAATTTAATTAACGTATCAATCGGTGGAATTGCACAATTCCTTATCGGCACCTCCAGTTGGGTATTTTTAATGCGGATGATGTCGGAATTTGGTAGTGAGGTCCTTGCAGGGTATACCATCGCCATTCGTGTCATGCTTTTCACTTTGATGCCTTCTTGGGGAATGAGCAACGCGGCAGCGACCTTGGTAGGTCAGAATTTGGGGGCGCAACAGCCTGGTAGGGCAGAAATTTCCGTTTGGAAAACCGGAAAGTACAACGCTTATTTTATGGCTATTGTTTCTGTTATTTATTTACTTTTTGCCCATGATATTGTTGGTTGGTTCAATGATAATCCTGTGGTTATTGAAAATGGCGGGCTATGTCTACAGATAATTGCTGCGGGTTATGTCTTCTATGCCTATGGTATGGTTGTTACACAAGCGTTTAATGGGGCAGGGGATACGAAAACCCCTACTAAAATAAACTTGATTGCCTTTTGGATGTTTCAATTGCCCTTTGCCTATTTAGCGGCAATCACATTTAAAATGGGGGCTTTGGGTGTTTTTCTTGCCATTACTTTGGCAGAAGTGATTCTAGCTATTATCGCAATTGTCTGGTTTAAAAAAGGGAGCTGGAAGAAAGTACAAGTTTAGACCCATTCACTTTGTTGTTTCGATTTGGCATTTTGTAATTAGTATTGGCTGACAAAAAGAATTTCATAACTTTAACTTTCGATTAAAGAAGAAACCATGAGCACAAGAAAAAAAGGGATAAATACGATTTGCACCCATGAAGGGGAAATACTTGACGAACAATTCAAAGGGGCGATCTCGCCGCTTTATATGAGCACCTCCTATGCCTTTGAAGATGTCAATGTCAAACGTTATCCAAGGTATTTCAATACGCCTAACCAGGTAGCGCTGTCCCAAAAAATCGCTGCCCTGGAACATGCCGAAGCTGCCATGATATTTGGGAGTGGCATGGCTGCAATTAGCACAACATTGTTGGCGTTTTTAAAGTCGGGAGACCATGTTGTACTGCAAAATTCCTTATATGGGGGTACCTATAATTTCATAAATGAGGAGTTTTCAAAATACGGAATTGAATACTCTTTTACC
Organism: Maribacter sp.; assembly: GCA_049668005.1. GTDB lineage: Bacteria > Bacteroidota > Bacteroidia > Flavobacteriales > Flavobacteriaceae > Maribacter_A. The sequence continues at coordinate 2,139 of JBATIW010000139.1, read as the reverse complement.
GATGGTTTGGAACCCAAAGATTTTGAGGCGAAAATAAAGGAGAACACTAAAGTGATTTTTGTGGAAACTCCTTCAAATCCCTTGTTGACTATAACAGATTTGGATGCTATTGCCAAAATAGCGAAAAAGCATGGTCTCGTTTCTATGATAGATAATACCTTCGCCAGTCCCGTGAATCAGAATCCCATTGATTTTGGAATGGAGGTAGTTATCCATAGTGCTACAAAATATATGGGCGGCCATTCCGATATATGTGCAGGCGCTGTTGCTTCTACGGAAGAAAATATGGAACGTATTTTTCAATTGGCCAAAAATTTAGGAGGTAGTTTAAGTGACTATACCGTTTGGCTACTAGAACGAAGTATAAAAACCATGGGGATTCGTGTAAAGGCGCAGAACATCAATGCCCAACACTTGGCGGAGTATTTAGAGGCACATTCAGAAATTGACCGTGTGTATTACCCAGGGCTGCCTAATCATCCTGGTCATACTTTGGCGAAAGCACAAATGCATGGTTTTGGGGGAATGATGTCGTTTGAATTGACTACAGACTATGATGCTTCTGACTTTCAAAAAGCATTGAAATTGATAAAACCCACAATGAGTTTGTCTGGTGTTGAAAGTACCGTACTTTTACCAACACTTACATCCCACGCACTTATTAGTCCGGAAGAAAGAAAGAATCAGGGAATAACGGATGGGTTGATTCGTTTTTCTGTGGGCATAGAGGAACCGGAAGATTTAATTGCTGATATAGAACAAGCCTTAGAAACAGTAAAGCAGTCTTCTTTAGCGAAGGCACATTAAGAGAAAATTATATATAGACAATTATTTTACGAATTACGTATTAATTGTCATTCCCACGAAAGTGGTAATCCATAAATAGAGAAATTATAGATGAAATTAGATATATTGGTTTTCGGGGCACATCCCGATGATGCTGAACTTGGAGCGGGGGCAACAATTGCCAAAGAGGTTGCCAATGGTAAAAAAGTAGGCATTGTTGATTTGACACGAGGTGAGCTCGGAACAAGAGGTTCAGCAGCGATCAGGGATAAGGAATCTGATATTGCTGGCCAAATATTAGGCGTGGCCTTTCGTGAAAATCTGGAATTTGCTGATGGATTTTTCGTAAATGATAAGCGTCATCAATTAGCAATAATTCAAGTATTGCGAAAATATAGGCCTGATATTGTTTTATGCAATACCATTGATGACCGCCATATTGACCATGCGAAAGGCAGTAAATTGGTCAGTGATTCCTGCTTTTTAAGTGGATTGATAAAAATAGATACCAAAATGGAAGGCGATGACCGTTGGCAAGACCCTTGGAGGCCAAAGCATGTGTATCATTATATCCAATGGAAAAATATACAGCCGGATTTTGTCGTTGATGTATCTGGGTTTATAGATAAAAAAGTTGAAGCCATATTGGCATATTCCTCACAATTCCATGACCCTCAAAGTGAGGAGCCCGAAACCCCAATTAGCAGTAAAAACTTTTTGGAAAGCGTTACCTATAGAGCTAGGGATTTGGGTCGATTAATAGGGGTAGAACATGCTGAAGGTTTTACTTCGGAACGTTTTCCTGGAATTAAAAATCTGAACGACCTTATTTAACCGGCTTTTTGGAATTTGTCACGAACCTTTGGCAAAGTAAAATAGAAACAGGTGCCATTTGGTTTAAAACTCTCCACCCATATTTTGCCACTGTTCTTTTCAACCATTTCCTTACAAAGTGATAGTCCCAAACCAGTGCCTTTTTCGTCGTTTGTACCATACGTAGTTATATTCGAACTTTTTTCGAATATCTTCTCTTGGATTTCTTTGTCAATACCAACACCCGTATCCCGTACTGAGATTTCCCAGGAAGTACTTCTTTCCAAAGCATCTATGGTAATCATTCCATTATCGGGGGTGAATTTTATGGCATTACTTATGAGGTTACGAATCACAATATCAATCTGGTCACCATCGGTCCAGGAAAGGATGTTTGCGCTCATTTTATTGATGATCTTGAGGGATTTAGCATCGGCGGTTTCAGATAGTAAGCTGATGTTCTCATTAACTAGATTCTCAATTGAAACAATACCTGGCTTGGTAACAGATCCATTCATTTGGGTTTGACCCCACGATAAC
>JBATIW010000138.1:0-26008 GCA_049668005.1 Maribacter sp. | reverse complement strand
ACCCTTGGTAAAACAAGAGCAGGTAGTTTTGGAACCTGCAATGCGTAATACGGCGCCCTGTATTTTATATGCTGCCTTGAAAATACAAAAAATGAACCCTGATGGGGTTATGATTGTGGCACCTAGTGACCATTGGATTGAAAATGAGGATGCCTTTGCAAGGGATGTGACAGTATGCTTTGATGTGTGTGGAAAAGAAGATGTACTCTGTACTTTGGGAATTAAACCAACTTTTCCAAATACTGGATTTGGATATATTGAATTTGAAAAGGATGGTACTTCAGAATTGAAAAAAGTACAGCAATTCCGTGAGAAACCCGATTATATAACTGCAAAGGATTTTTTGGCCCAAGGCAATTTTTTATGGAACGCAGGAATATTTATATGGGGCGTAAATACGATTGTGAAAGCTTTCGAAAACTTTCAACCATCACAATACAAATTGTTTGAAGCCGGAATTGATCAATATAACACTAGTGGTGAACAAGAATTTATTAAAGAGAACTATCCAAAGGCAGAAAATATTTCGATAGATTATGCTATCTTAGAGCAATCCAAAGCCATTTATGTTCTTCCAGCTACTTTTGATTGGAATGACTTGGGAACCTGGGGTTCTTTGTACGATAAATTGGATAAGGACGGTGATAACAATGCAGTTGTGAACAGCAAAGTAATCACAGAAGATGCCCAAGGCAATATGATCCGTTCTCCAAAGGATAAAGTCGTGGTAGTAGATGGTTTAAGCGATTATATAATTGTTGACAAAGAAGAAGTGTTGCTTATCTACCCCAAATCAAAAGAACAAGACATAAAGCAAGTATTAGGCAAGGTAAAAGATAAGTTTGGCGATAAGTATGCTTAAATATGAGTGAAAATCAAAACGAAGAAAACAACATTCCACTTAGTGAAAGCGACAGTGGCGAAGAAGTAAAAAAAGATATTCAGGGCTTACTCGGAAGTACTAAAAAGTTTCTTTCAGAACTTCTTGATATTCGAAAAAATACGGATCAAGAGGCGACAAAAGAAGCAATTATTGCGGATATACCTTTTAAAGGACATACGTCTTGGATTCTAATTTGTTCGATCTTCATTGCTTCCGTAGGGTTAAATGCCAATTCAACAGCTGTTGTCATTGGTGCTATGTTAATTTCTCCTTTAATGGGGCCAATATTGGGTATTGGTCTGTCTTTAGCTGTTAATGATGTTGATACATTGCGTAGGTCTTTAAAGAACTTTGCTGTGATGGTCGTATTGAGTGTGTTAACGGCTTATTTGTTTTTCGCTATATTTCCTTTGCGCGATGAATCCTCAGAATTGTTGGCACGTACGGCTCCGGATATTCGCGATGTGCTAATTGCATTTTTTGGCGGACTGGCCTTAGTTATTGCACGGGCGAAAAAGGGGACTATTGCCTCAGTGATTTTTGGGGTAGCCATTGCTACGGCTTTGATGCCTCCCCTTTGTACGGTAGGTTTTGGATTGGCAATTGGTAATTATGATTATGCAACGGGTGCAATGTACCTATTTAGTATAAATACCATATTTATTGCCTTGGCAACCTTTTTAGTTCTGAAACTCCTCCGTTTTCCCATGGTTCGTTATGTGAATTCCAAAAAGAGAAGGCTTATCGGTAGGGTAGCTTCCTTATTTGCTATTTTGGTAATGGTTCCTGCTGGCATTACTTTTTGGGGTGCTTTACAAGAATCTTTATTTAGGAAACAGGCGCAGAACTTTGTTGAGGATAAAGTTGCCCCATATCAATTTGCTGGTTCGGGTCGGTTTATGGAGGACTTTACGGATATCGAATTCAATAAGGGTAAAAACCCTATTATTGAATTAGTCTTTATGGGCAATGAAACCATTCCGGATAATGTTATTGCGACTTGGAACAAACAAAAGAACGAGGATGAAAGTTTTAGTAGATTGAAAGATACGGAGCTTCATGTTATCCAGGGGGCAAAAAACGAACAATTGGATCAGCTTAAATATGTAGATCAGTTATATGAAACACAAAAAACCGAGTTGTTGGACAAGGATGCACGAATAAAAGTGTTGGAAGAGGAACTAGGCAAGTTGGGAAGATTGTCCATTCCTTTTGCAGATGTGAGCGCAGAGGCCAAAACCAATTACGAAAATTTGGAATCCCTAGGGTTTTCGCCAACCATACAGACAGATTTTAATAAACTCGATACCATTCCAATTTTTGAAGTTAAATGGAAACGGGATGCCAAAAGATTCCAAACAGTGGCAGATACGAAAAAACTACATGATTGGTTAAAGCTCAGATTGAAAGACAGTACAATCCAACTTAAAGAAGTAGTCCAGGATTAATCGCGCTCCCCAATATACAGTTGTCTTACTTTTTTAAATAGTTCAGATGAATAAACAAAACTGGTTACCGCCTCATTATCGGTTTTGAAGATTTCATCTTTGGTGCCTTCCCATTCTTTGATTCCGTTTTTAAGGAAAACAATTTTCTCACCAATTTCCATCACCGAATTCATATCATGTGTATTTACCACAGTGGTAATGTCGTATTCTTTTGTGATTTCCTGAATAAGGTTGTCTATTATTATGGCTGTTCTTGGGTCAAGACCGGAATTAGGTTCATCACAGAACAAATATTTAGGGTTCATAACGATGGCCCTGGCGATAGCTACCCGTTTTTGCATTCCCCCTGAAATCTCCGAGGGATATTTTTTATGTGCATCTATTAGATTTACCCTTTTTAATACAAAATCGGCACGGTCTTGCATTTCGGAATGGGCTTGCTTGGTAAACATCTCCAATGGAAACATAACATTTCCTTCCACTGTCATTGAATCAAACAAGGCACTTCCTTGGAAAACCATACCCATATCCTGACGAAGATTTCGCTGTTCCTTTGTCGATAATTGCGAATATATTCTGCCATCATGGCTAATGGTACCTTGATCAGGGCTGAAAAGTCCCAAAAGGCATTTGAGAAATACAGTCTTCCCAGAGCCACTTTGACCAATGACCAAATTGGTCTTGCCTTTATCAAAGACCGTGCTAATGCCTTTTAAAACATAAGAGTCACCAAAAGATTTATGTATGTCGTTTACCTCGATCATTAGCCTAATAATAGTTGCGTTAAAACATAATTTAAAATGATAATCACAACACTAGTCCATACAAAAGAAGTTGTTGCCGCTTTACCTACCTCAAGCGCACCACCTTTCATATAAAACCCATGAAAAGAGGGGATCGTTGCCAAAATAAAGGCGAAAACCAAGGTTTTTATAAAGGCATAAGTTATATGAAAAGGAATAAAGTCCAACTGTACCCCTTCAACAAAATCCGCACTAGTACTAAATCCCCCAAACACGCCAGCAAACCATCCTCCAAAAATACCTACATACATTGCAATCGCAATAATGAAGGGATAAAGCAATAAGGCGATTATCTTTGGGAAAACCAAGTAATTCAAGGCGTTTACCCCCATAACATCCAGTGCATCGATTTGTTCGGTTACCCGCATAGTACCAATACTGCTGGTAATATAAGAACCGACTTTACCGGCCATGATAATAGAGCAGAATGTGGGGGCGAATTCCAATATTATGGATTGCCTTGTAGCGAACCCAACCAGATTTTTAGGTATTAGTTCACTGGTGATATTCAATGCGGTCTGTATAGCCACAACGCCACCTATAAAGAAAGAAATGAATATTAGAATCCCCAATGAACCAAAGATGAGTTCATCAATCTCTTTAAGAATCAATGACTTCATTATGCTCCATTTAGTAGGTTTCCTAAAAACCTCTTTTATCATAATAGCATAACTGCCAATTGATGCTAGGTAATTCATAGAATATATATAGACTTATGATTGTAAAAATAGCAATAATGAATGTCTTTTAACCTTCATTTAATCTTTTAAGGCTTTATTTCTATATTTTTGTAAAATCAATTAATTACTCATGTATAAGAATAGTTTATCCCTCCTTTTATTTGCAATTTTCCTTAGCTGTGTTACTTTCGATACCGTGGCTCAGAAGAAATCGAAAAATGGAATCAAGGTTGAAAAATCAGAGCTTATAAGCGTTTCTCCCAAATTGGTCGTAGGAATCGTTGTAGATCAAATGCGCTATGATTATCTAACCCGTTTTTGGAACCACTATGAGGATGATGGTTTTAAAAGGTTGGTCAATGGTGGTTTTAATTGCAAAAACAATCACTTTAATTATGCGCCAACAAGTACCGGGCCTGGCCATACTTCGATTTATACCGGTGCAACGCCTGCTACGCATGGGGTTATTGGAAATAATTGGTATGATAAGGAAACGGATCAAGACGTGTATTGTGCATCGGATGATACTTTTAATTCAGTTGGCACAACCACGGATGCTGGAAAAATGTCGCCCCATAGAATGATAGTTACCACGGTGACAGACCAGTTGCGATTGCATACCCAAATGCGAGGTAAAACCATCGCCATCGCTTTAAAGGACAGGGGTGCCGTATTGCCAGGCGGTCATACCGCGAATGCTGCATATTGGTTTCATGGCATGGATGAAGGCAATTGGATTACAAGTACTTTTTATATGAATGAATTGCCTAATTGGGTCAATGATTTCAATGCATCCAATGCTGTCGAAGAATATGAAAAGCCCTGGACAACACTTAAGGATATTAACACCTATCTGGAAAGTGGTCTGGATAATAATAAATATGAAGGGCTGTTTGTAGGGCAATCTACTCCGACTTTTCCTCATGACCTTCCTAGTTTGTGGAATACAAACAACAAGTATGAACTAATCAAAGCATCTCCATATGGTAATAGTATTACAGCGGATTTTGCCATAGCAGCATTGGACGGTGAAAAATTAGGGGTTGACACTATTACCGATTTTTTGGCGGTAAGTTTTTCAAGCACTGATTATGTTGGTCATAAATATGGCGTAAATTCAAAGGAAATTCAAGATACTTATGTGCGATTGGACAGGGATTTGGCCCGTCTTTTTAAAGCTTTGGATAAAAAGGTAGGTGAAAATGAATACACCGTTTTCCTTACTGCAGATCATGCGGCAATACATGTACCAGCATATCTGAAGGACCAAAGAATACCGGCAGGATATATGGAAGCTGGGAGTTTAATGAAAAAGTTGTCCGAGTTTATGAAATATAAATACGGGACTACGGATTTGATAAAGAACATCTCTAATTACCAATTGTTCTTGGATCATGATGTAATCAATAATCTTGATATGCAATTAGGAGATGTGCAAGAAGAAATTGCACAGGAATTGTTGAATAATAAAGATATTGATAGAGTTTATACCGCGAGGCAAATGTGGCAAAATGAATACACCGAAGGCATCCCTCATATATTGCAGAATGGATATAACCAAAAGCGTTCTGGTGATATTCTGATGGTTTTAAAACCAGGTACGATTAGTTATTCGGTTACTGGTTCTAGCCATGGATCCCCTCAGATTTACGATACCCATGTGCCCTTGCTTTTTTATGGGAAAGGCATACGTAAAGGCAGTACGACCTCACGTACCGAGATTCCTGACATTGCACCGACAATCTCGGTTTTGTTGGGTATTGCATTCCCAAATGGTTCAACGGGTACGCCAATAACCAAGGTTTTCAAATAACCCTATGGTAATATGAACAATAATCCCATTGGTATTTTTGATTCTGGCGTGGGAGGCACATCCATATGGAAAGAAATAAACGCATTTCTGCCGAATGAAGACACCATCTATTTGGCAGACAGTAAGAATGCGCCTTATGGTGAAAAATCAAAAGATGAAATTATTGGATTGAGTATTAAGAACACAGATCTTTTGCTCGATAAAGGCTGCAAATTAATAGTTGTGGCCTGTAATACAGCTACAACGAATGCCATTGATTACTTGAGGAATAACTATAATTTACCTTTCATAGGAATTGAGCCCGCCATCAAGCCAGCGGCATTACAATCCCAATCAAAAACAGTTGGTGTTTTGGCAACTAAAGGAACATTATCCAGCAGTCTTTTTCATAGTACGTCCGAAAATCATGCCAACGGAATCAAAATTATTGAACAAGTGGGCACAGGATTAGTACCATTGATAGAAAGCGGAAAGGTGAATTCACAAGAGACTAAAGCCTTGTTGGAAAGGTATTTGGAGCCAATGCTTGACGCTGGGATTGATTATTTGGTGTTGGGATGTACCCATTATCCGTATTTGATTCCCGTTTTGGAGAGCTTACTTCCTGAAAATGTCAAAATTATTGATTCAGGTGAGGCAGTTGCTAAACAAACAAAAGCCGTGTTGAGCCAGAATGATTTATTGACAGCTTCAAATGAAAAAGGAAAGCACCAATTTATCACAAACGCAGACTTAAGGATACTTGAAGGGTTTTTAAAGGATTATAGCCCGTTAACCAAAACAGCTTATCAGGACTTCTGATAATTCATTTTCTCACGTAGGTCAAATACGTAAAACCATAGTTGTGTCTTTCATCCTTGGGATGGTATTCAGACCCGATCAATTTCCAAATGGTTTCATCAACTTCAGGGAAGAAAGTGTCTGCCTCAAAGTCTTTATGAACCCTAGTGATCTCTAATTTATCAGCGAATTTCTCTCCTTGTTTATAGATTTCACCACCCCCAATAATAAAAGGGTGATCATCTCCGGAGCTTAGCTTTAAAGCTTCTTCCAGGGAGTGTACAACAAGACAATCATCGTGCTTTATTTTGTAATTCCTATCCCGTGTAATGATAATGTGGGTTCTGTTAGGTAAGGGTTTGGGAAAACTCTCAAATGTCTTTCTTCCCATTATAATAAAATGGCCTGTGGTAAGTTGCTTAAAGCGCTTGAAATCATCTGGCAAGTGCCAGAGTAAGTCATTGTCTTTGCCCAATGCATCGTTCTCGCCAACAGCGGCTATCATGGTTATCGTCTGCACTAAAGTTTTTTTTTATTGATTTTGGACAAGGGAAAGTCCGTTTCTATTTCTTTTTGCAATTCCGCGATTTTTTCTTTCTGTATTAAAACCAATTTTTCCCGTTGTTGTCTTTCCCAATCCTTCCCCATGAATTTTTGGGTTATAAAAACATTGACTACATGGATCACGAACAAAAAAGCCCAAAAAGTGATTGCCCAAATAAACCAATCGTACTCAAATCCGAATTTTAAGATCTTATTGATCAAAACCAAAAAGACACTTCCAATCAAGAATATAACAAAGTGCCCATAAAGCCTTTTCTTTTGTTTTATTCGGGCTTGGGCAGACTCTAACAAGTCATGTTGTTCTAAATTCAATTCAGGTTTTGTTTTATTCTTGGCAAACATTCCAATCGTTAACTTTAACCTCAAAGATAAGGGATTTGCTATATATTAAACTTTAGTCAATACAGAATTATAAAGAAGGATTTCCAATATTAAAAAAATACATTTATGCCAATACGGCCTCCCTAGGTTTAATACATGAAAGTACGATTGCAAAAATAATATGCTCTGCTTTCAGCCTGGAAATGGAATTCGATGCAGTTTTCATTACTATAACTTCGATGAAGATATTGCGCACATTGTAAGAATCATTAAAAAACGGCGATAGATTTTACTTACATGGTAAATACCCTCCTTGGTTTTTGTGAAGCTCATGTAAATGTTAATCATATATTATGAAATTGATAAAAGTGATATTGATCATTGGGAATGAGCAGTTTAATGCATTAATTTTGCACTGAATATAAAATGTTCATGTTATGGGAATTGCAAAGCAATATTTAAAAACAAAGCCGGTTTGTAAGGTGACCTTTACAGTACCTGCGGAAGATGCTAAAAAGGTATCAGTTGTTGGGGATTTTAACAACTGGAACCCTAAAGGGAGCACACTGAAGAAATTAAAAAACGGAACTTTTAAAGGTACGTTTGACCTTCCAAAAGAGAATTCTTACGAGTTCAGATATTTGGTTGATGGAAATTTTGTAAATGAAGCTGAAGCTGATCGTTACCAATGGAACGATTATGCTGGAACCGAGAATGCGGTTTTAGAGCTTTAATTTATTTTAAAGAAAATTAAAAAGGCCCAATAGTTCATGCTTTTGGGCCTTTTTTAATTGGTTTTAATTCCAATATTATACTGCCACAACCCCTTTTATATGCGGATGTGGATTATAATCTACTAAGGTAAAATCATCGAACTTAAAATCAAGGATGTTTTTAACCTCGGGATTAATTATCATTTTCGGTAGTGGTCGCAGATCACGGCTTAATTGAAGTTCAACTTGTTCCATGTGGTTGTTGTAGATGTGAGCATCACCGAAGGTGTGGATGAATTCCCCAGGTTTATATCCACAAACCTGTGCCATCATCAATGTGAATAAAGCATAGGATGCAATATTAAAAGGTACTCCTAAAAATATATCGGCACTACGTTGGTATAATTGACAGGATAATTTGCCATCGGCCACATAAAATTGAAAAAAGGCATGGCATGGAGGTAGTGCCGCTTTTCCGTTGGCCACATTTTCAGAAAAAGACTTGGAGGTATCCGGTAAAACACTCGGATTCCATGCAGAGACCAACATTCTTCTACTGTTAGGATTGTTCTTTAAGGTATGGACAACTTCTTTGATTTGGTCAATTTCCTCACTGTTCCAATTACGCCATTGATGACCGTATACGGGACCTAAATCCCCATTTTCATCTGCCCATTCATTCCATATTCGCACTCCATTTTCTTGAAGATATGCAATATTCGTGTCTCCTTTTAAAAACCATAAAAGTTCGTAAACGATAGATTTTAAATGTAATTTCTTGGTGGTTACCATTGGGAAGCCCTCACTTAGGTCAAAGCGCATTTGGTGTCCAAATACACTAAGGGTTCCAGTGCCTGTTCTGTCTCCTTTTTGACAGCCGCTTTCGAGAACCTGTTTCAATAAATCATGGTATTGCTTCATATAATGCATTACCCTCTTGGGGCTTTTCAAATATTAAATTTTGAACTTATGATGGTAAAAATAATGAAACGGTAAGCTACTTTTAATTTGTCGTAATAATTCTTATGAAATTTTATTAACGATGAAGAATTTACCCCAAAATCATCCCTGCAATAGTAGCCGAAAGCAATGAAGCTAAGGATCCACCCAGAACGGCTCTCATTCCAAATTCGGATAACACTTTACGTTGTCCCGGTGCAAGGGAACCTATACCGCCAATCTGTATTCCAATGGAAGCAAAGTTCGCAAATCCGCATAGCATATAGGTCGCCATTATTACCGATTTGTTAAATGTAAAATGTGATGCATTGGCAACGTCTTTTAAATCTGCCAATTGAATATATCCAACAAATTCACTTGCTGCTAGTTTAATGCCTAATAATTGACCCATTTGCATTATATCTTCAGATTGTACGCCAATTAACCACATAAGTGGTGCGAAGATGGTGCCTAGAATAGCTTCCAACGAAAACTTGTCATAGGTCGAGTTCGCTGCTATCCATTCATTTAGTGGAGTTAGATCACCTGCCCATCCTAAAATACCATTGATCATTGCAATAAAAGCAACAAAAACCAAGAGCATGGCCCCCACGTTTACTGCTAGTTTTAATCCTTCTGTGGTGCCGTTGGCAATGGCATCCAAGATGTTTGTGCCTATTTTTTCGTTGGAAACTGCGGCATCGGTATTTACCGCTTCAGTCTGTGGATATAATATTTTTGATACAACAATGGCACCAGGGGCTGCCATAACAGAGGCTGCTAAAAGATGTTTTGCGAACTGCAATCTAAGAACAGGGTCGTCTCCACCTAAAAACCCTATATAAGCAGCCAAAACCGCTCCTGCAACAGTTGCCATTCCCCCGATCATAACCAATAGCATTTCTGACTTGTTCATTTTTTCCAGATATGCTTTTATGAGCAAAGGAGCCTCTGTTTGTCCTAAAAATATATTTCCAGCGACGCTCAAACTTTCAGCACCAGATATCCCTAAGGTTTTGGATAGGAGCCATGCGAAAGCTTTGACGATTTTTTGAATGACACCCAAATAAAATAAGACGGAGGTGAGTGCTGAAAAGAAAATGATGGTGGGCAGAACTTGAAAGGCAAATATAAATCCGAATGTATCCATGTCTACGACCAGTCCTTCAAATAGAAATTGACTTCCCGCCCTGGTATAATCCAGTATACTAACAAATACCTGCCCTACGGCTTCAAATGCACTTTGGATGAAAGGAACCTTTAAAACCCCTATAGCGATTAATAGTTGAATGCTCAATCCAATCCCAACTGTTTTCCAATTAATGGCTTTTCTGTTTGCGCTGAAGAGGAATGAAATAAAAATAAGCACTAGCATGCCCAAAACCCCTCGCCATATGCTATTCATTGATAACCCTTGATTAGGGACTATCTTAATTGAATTATCAAGGAGGTCATTTACAAGTGTGGTCTCAGAAATCGTGGTTAACGTATCTTGGGGAATTAAATCTTGGGAAAATGAAGGAAAAGAAATTAATAAGATCAAAAGAAGCATCCAAAATTTAGTCTTCATAGAATGCCCTTTGAGTTAGTTTCGTTTGGAAATCTCGTCTCTTAACTTGGCCGCTTTCTCATAATCTTCATTGGTTACGGCCTTTTCCAATTCTTTGTTCAATTCATCTATGGTCAATTCTTTATAAGCATCAGTTGCGCCTTGGTCAATTTCGACCGTTTCACCTTCCTGTAGAATTTCATCGACCATAATACTATCATCGTTTTCGTCCTTTTCACTATCCTTTGAAGAAAATTTCAAGAATATACCAGCTTTATCGAGTATTGTTTTATAAGTAAAAATAGGTGCGCTAAAACGCAATGCCAAAGCTATGGCATCGCTTGTTCTCGCATCAATAATTTCCTCAATTTTGTCCCGCTCGCAAATGATGCTTGAATAAAATACGCCATCTACTAATTTATGGATAATGACCTGCTTGATAACAATATCGAACCTATCCGCAAAATTCTTGAAAAGATCATGGGTCAATGGTCTTGGGGGTTTAATTTCTTTTTCCAATGCAATAGCAATGGATTGGGCTTCGAACGCACCAATAACAATGGGGAGTTTACGATCACCATCAACTTCATTCAATATAAGGGCATAAGCACCATTTTGGGTTTGGCTATATGATATCCCCTTTATTTTTAATCGTACTAAACTCATAGACTTTATTAAACCCCAAAGGGCTGTTCAAATTAAAGGGCATGACCAGTTAAATGAACAGCCCTTTGGGGGCACAAATTAACAAAAATTAAGCGTTTTGGGCTTTAAATTCCTTTAATTTTTCGATGAGTTTAGGTACCACTTCAAAGGCATCACCTACAATGCCATAATCGGCTGCTTTAAAAAAGGGAGCTTCTGGGTCTGTATTTATCACCACTTTCGTTTTTGAGGCACTGACTCCCGCCAAATGTTGAATTGCTCCTGAAATACCGATTGCAAAATAAAGATTACTTGCAACGGGTTTCCCTGTTTGACCAACATGCTCGCTATGAGGTCTCCATCCCATGTCCGAAACTGGTTTTGAACAGGCGGTTGCTGCACCGAGTACTTCGGCCAATTCTTCAATCATACCCCAATTTTCAGGTCCTTTTAAACCTCGACCACCAGAAACTACAATATCAGCATCGGCAATTGTAACCTTTCCGAGCACTTTGTCAATTTCTACAGATTTAGTGTTAAAATCAGCATCTTCCAGGACAGGGTTGAAATCTTCAACGCTTACAGAGGTATTGTTTTCAACCAAACCGAATGAATTGTATGATACTCCTACTATTTTAATAGCAGTATTTATCTGTGTGTGGGCAAAACCCTTATTACTGAATACTGTTCGCTTTACCGTAAAAGGACTTGTGCTTTCTGGAGCAGCAACCACATTGGCAGCATAACCAGCGCCTAACTTAGCGGAAACAATTGGGGCCAAAAACTTTGTATCTGAACTTGAACTAACTATGATAATCTTGGCATCTTCACTTCTTGCCGCTTCCATAATGGCATGGGCATAAGCTTTTGCATTGAAGGTTTTTAATTGATCACTTGAAACATTCAGTACTTTAGAAATGCCATAAGTACCCAAGCTTTCATTTTCATTCGAATTGATCGAAATTGCTGTAGCTGTTGTGCCCAATTGTTTCGCAACTTCACTCGCATACGATGCAACCTCCAAAGCATTCTTTTTAAAATTACCGTTATCTGATTCTGTATATACTAAAACTGACATAATATTCTAAATTTCAAATTATAATATCCAAATTCCAAACTTTTAGTTGGACTCTTGACTTTTTTTAAATGACTTTGGCTTCGTTGTGTAAAAGGTTTACTAATTCTTCTACATTGGCAGCATCAACCAATTTTACAGCTCCTTTGGGCGCTGGTTTATCAAATTTAATATCCTTGGTTGCCACCGTTGCATCAATAGGTTCCACAACATTCAAAATCTTTTTTCTTGCCATCATGATGCCACGCATATTGGGGATTCTAAGATCACTTTCCTCAACCAATCCTTTTTGTCCGCCGATTACTAGAGGCAGGGTAGTGGTCAATTTTTCCTTTCCACCATCAATTTCACGGGTGGCAATTGCATTATTGCCATCTATTTCCAGCTCAATACAAGTATTGACAAAATTCATATCCAACATTGTTGCTAAGATTCCTGGAACCATTCCCCCGTTATAATCAATAGATTCCCTTCCGGCGATAACTAAATCATACCCGCCATTTTTAACAACCTCCGCCAATTGTTGGGCTACGAAAAAACCATCGGTAGGTTCGGCGTTCACACGAATTGCCTCATCGGCTCCAATGGCCAATGCTTTTCGTATTGTGGGTTCTGCGCTTGGACCACCAACAGAAGCCACATGTACAGTAGCACCCTGCTTCTCTTTGAACCACATGGCCCTGGTAAGTCCAAATTCATCATTTGGGTTAATTACAAATTGCACTCCATTAGTGTCGAATTTAGTGTCACCATCAGTAAAATTTATCTTTGAAGTGGTATCCGGGACGTTGCTAATGCAAATTAATATCTTCATAAACGTAATATTTTCGGGTCGTTAAAAGAATTCCGCTAAGATAGGTAATCTTTTTAAAAAATACTATGCACGCATAGCAAAATTTGTAATATTTTTTAATTCTTAGACCCCATAATTTGACATATATTTCGCTATTTTTGCTTTCGTTTTTATCCCAAGGGATAACTA
Source organism: Maribacter sp. (assembly GCA_049668005.1). Taxonomy (GTDB): domain Bacteria; phylum Bacteroidota; class Bacteroidia; order Flavobacteriales; family Flavobacteriaceae; genus Maribacter_A. The sequence continues at coordinate 12,813 of JBATIW010000138.1, read as the reverse complement.
AATAAAGTTATTAATGAAGACACTACAGTTTAGGCAGGCCATAGCGGAGGCAATGTCCGAGGAAATGAGAAGTGATGAGACCATTTACTTAATGGGTGAGGAAGTTGCAGAATATAATGGTGCTTATAAGGCCTCAAAAGGGATGTTGGATGAATTTGGTCCTGAACGGGTAATTGATACGCCAATTTCAGAACTGGGATTCGCTGGTATTGGCATTGGTTCTACCTTGACAGGCAATAGACCAATTATTGAATTCATGACTTTTAATTTTGCATTGGTCGGCATAGACCAGATAATAAATAATGCTGCGAAAATCAGACAAATGTCTGGGGGGCAATTTAGTTGTCCTATAGTTTTTCGCGGGCCAACAGGTTCAGCTGGACAGCTAGGAGCAACCCACTCCCAGGCCTTTGAAAGTTGGTTCGCCAATTGCCCAGGTTTAAAAGTAGTGGTGCCATCAAACCCTGCAGATGCTAAAGGACTTTTAAAATCGGCTATTCGGGATAATGACCCTGTAATCTTTATGGAATCAGAACAGATGTACGGTGATAAAGGAGAAGTTCCTGAAGGGGAGTATACAATTCCATTAGGTGTTGCCGACATTAGAAGGGAAGGTTCCGATGTGACCATAGTTTCTTTCGGTAAAATCATAAAGGAAGCGGATAAGGCCGCTGATGAATTGGCTAAGGAAGGTATTAGCTGTGAGATAATCGATTTGCGTACCGTAAAACCATTGGATTATGAGGCAATATTAAATTCAGTAAAGAAAACAAATAGGTTGGTGATTTTGGAAGAAGCATGGCCTTATGGAAATGTCGCTACCGAAATTACATTCCATGTACAATCGAATGCTTTTGACTATCTAGATGCGCCGATCCAAAAAATAAATACTGCTGATACTCCAGCACCTTACTCTCCGGTTTTATTTGCTGAGTGGTTGCCTAACCACGAGGATGTAATAAATGCCGTTAAAAAAGTGTTATATAAATAAGAGATATCATTTAGTAAAGTAATTTAGCTTCGCCGACCAAAAGTTGACGAAGCTTTTATTTTAATGGTATTTATCAGATGGTGGTTTCACCATGCAGATTTAAATTTAAATGAAGAATTTCCTTTTCTTTTTTCTTTTTTCATCGGTTTTATTCTCACAGACCAAGGTAGGTGGTAAGGTCATTGATGAAACTGGTGAACCTGTAGCTTTTGCCAATGTTATTTTCAAAAACTCAACCGAAGGTACGACCACTGATGATAATGGGCGGTTTTATATGGAGTCGAAATCAAACTATGAGACCCTTGAAATTTCATTTATTGGTTATGAAACCCAAGATGTTTTGCTTAAATCAAGAGTGACATATAATATGAGCATCACTATGCTTGAGGGCAGTCAGCAATTGAAGGAGGTTATAATCTATGCCGGTAAACAGTCCAAAAAGAACAATCCAGCGATTGATATCTTGCGAAAAATATGGTCTAAAAAAAGGGAAAATGGCTTGCGTAAATTCAAGCAATATCAATATGACAGGTATGAGAAGGTTGAATTTGATCTTAATACAATTGATAGTGCCTTGATGAAGAAGAAAATTTTTAAGGGAATGGAGTTTGTTTTCCAAGATTTGGACACCTCTCGTATTACAGGTAAAACCTATCTCCCCATTTTCTTGAATGAAACTTTTGCAAAGGTTTATGGTAATAATAGTACAGAAACAGAAAAGGAGGATGTACTGGGCAATAAAAATTCAGGGTTTGATAACAATCAAGCTATCATAGCTTTTGTTAAGGATCTATACCAAGATTACGACGTGTATAATAACTATCTTAAATTCTTTGATAAGAGTTTTACAAGTCCACTTTCCAAAACTGGTATTGACACCTATAATTATGTTTTAAGGGATAGTGCATTTATTGATAATAAATGGTGTTACAATATTACCTATTACCCACGTCGTAAAAACGAGCTTACTTTTAAGGGCGATTTTTGGGTAAATGACTCTACATACGCTATTAAGAACATCAACCTTGAGGTTACTAAAAGCGCGAACATCAACTGGGTCAAGGAAATATATATTGAACAGGATTTTGATGTTGTAAATGATTCGGTATTTCTCCTGAAGAGAGACTATATGTTAACCGATTTCAGCCTCAGGAAAAAGGAGGATTCAAAAGGCGTATATGGTAAACGAACCACTGTTTATGGAAACTATGCTTTTGACATAGAAAAGCCCAAGGATTTTTATAAAACCAAAAGCAATGCTTACGACCCATTGGTTATGAATCGAGATAGCATTTTTTGGGAAAACAATAGGTTGGAGATACTCAATAAAGATGAACAAGGTATCTATCAATTATTGGATACGCTAAAGACCGTTCCTAAATTCAGGACCTTCTATAATATTGCCAGCATTTTAGGTTCGGGATATATCGAAATAGATAAATGGAACCTGGATATTGGTGATGTATTTAGCACTTTTGGTTATAATAATGCTGAAGGACTGCGCATTCGTGGAGGTGCGAGGACCTATTTTGGGCAAAATGATCCTTGGCGGTTAGAAGGATATATGGCTTATGGATTTATGGATCATAAAGTAAAGCATGGCTTTTCAGCGAAATGGTTATTGGACAAAGAGAACAGATTAATTATATCGGGAGGAAATAGACGTGATGTAGAGCAATTAGGTCTTAGCCTTACTTCAACTAATGATGTGCTGGGAAGAAGTGTCGCATCGTCGGCGGTATTTACGGTAGGTTCAAACGATAGACTTACAAACATAAATCTAAGTACCCTTAATTTGGAAATTGAGCCCATTGCCAATTTCAGGCTCAGGATAGGTAGTTCTTTTAGAACTTTGAGTTCCGCCTTGCCAGATGCCTTTAATTTGGATTATGTTGATCCTGATTCCCCAACTGGTATTTCTTCAGAGATTAGACAGTTTGATGTTAATACATTGATTGTGTATACGCCTGGTAAAAGAACCATTGGTTACGGTGTTGAGCGACGAAGCATAAACGACACCTATAGTACTTTGTTGCTGAATTACACTAAAGGCTTAGATGGTTTTTTAGAGAGCGATTTTAATTATAGCAAACTTCAATTCTCATACAGTCAACCTTGGCAGGTAGGATGTTTCGGAAGACTTTATAGTACGGTTGAGGTAGGTAAGACCTTTGGGGAAGTCCCTTTGGGACTTTTGAATGTTGTACCAGGTAATCAGACTTTGTTCACTATTTTTAATACGTTCCACAATTTGGATTTTTACGAGTTTGTAACAGACACCTATACTTCTGTTCATTTGGAGCATAGTTTTAATGGTCGATTATTTTCAAGATTACCTTTGATTCGAAAATGGAACTTAAGGGAATTTATTGGACTAAGAGGGGTTTGGGGCGAATTGTCTCCAGGGAATATAGCTTTGAGCAGTCCAACAAATATTCCATTGCAAGCCCCTAACGATAAGATTTATTGGGAGTACTCAGTAGGTGTGGGTAATATTTTCAAATTTTTTAGGATAGATTTTAATTTCAGGGGCAATTATTTAGATACTCCCAATGCAAGATCTTTTGGTGTTACCGGGGAATTTGGATTCCATTTTTAATAACATTAAACTAACACTGGGTAAAAGTTTATCAAATCTTTTCAAGTAACTTTGAAACCACTAATTAATTACTATGAGCAAAAAGGAAATAACCACATTTGATGTATTGATTGAAATTCCAAAAGGAAGTCGTAACAAATATGAATATGACTTTACATTGAACAAAATTCGATTCGATAGAACCTTGTTTTCCTCCATGATGTATCCTGGCGATTATGGTTTTATCCCGGAAACACTGGCTTTGGACAAGGATCCTTTGGATGTTCTGGTTTTGTGCACCGAACCCACATTCCCAATGGTCGTTGTTGAGGTTAAACCAATTGGAGTTTTTCATATGACCGATGAAAAAGGTCCGGATGAAAAAATCATTTGTGTACCTATTTCTGACCCAATTTGGAGCGGGCGAGAGGATATTAGGGATATAAATCCCCATAGATTGAAAGAGATTGAACATTTCTTCCAGGTCTATAAGGACTTGGAAGAGAAGAAAGTTGATGTTGGTGGATGGGGCGATGCCAAGGAGGCCGTCGAAATTTATCATAAATGTGTTGAACGTTATGATAATAGCGAGCATAGGAAAAAAAGAACTTTTACTATATAATCCACTATACGTGGTTAAAAAAAGCGGGTATTTAAACTTAAATACCCGCTTTTTTTATCTATTTGATTTTACTACTTTAGCAGCCGTTAAAAAACCTTAAATAACTAAACAAAATGGAATTAATCGTAAAGTTCTTGCCTGCATTCGGAATCATAGCCCTTCTATTTGTAGCTTGGAAGAATGTTTGGGTAAGTAAGCAGGATGTAGGTGATGCAAAAATGGCAAGAATCGCCAAGAACATTGCCGATGGTGCAATGTCGTTTCTAAAAGCGGAATACAAAATACTTTCAATTTTTGTGCTAGCAGTTGCCATTCTTCTTTATTTCAAAGGATCTAATGAAGCAGGTTCAAACGGTATGGTCGCTCTTTCTTTTGTAGTTGGGGCAATTTGTTCTGCCTTGGCTGGATTTATTGGAATGAAAGTCGCTACTAAAGCCAATGTAAGAACCACACAAGCAGCTCGGACTTCATTGGGTAAAGCACTTGAGGTTGCATTTGCCGGTGGAGCTGTAATGGGCTTAGGTGTTGTAGGTCTTGGTGTTTTAGGATTAAGCGGATTGTTTATGGCTTATCAAGAAATTTGGCCTGGTGCCGATAATTTAGGTTTGGTTTTGAACGTTCTTTCTGGATTTTCTCTAGGAGCTTCTTCGATTGCATTGTTTGCCCGTGTTGGTGGTGGTATCTATACCAAGGCTGCCGATGTTGGTGCTGATTTAGTTGGAAAGGTGGAAGCAGGTATTCCAGAGGATCACCCTCTGAACCCTGCTACTATTGCAGATAATGTTGGGGATAATGTGGGTGATGTTGCTGGTATGGGCGCCGATTTATTCGAGTCTTATGTAGGGTCTATTATTGGTACTATGGTGTTGGGTGCATTTATTATCACTCCCGATTTTGCAGGTTTAGGTGCTGTATACCTTCCATTGGTATTGGCTGCGGTAGGTATACTGATGTCCATCATTGGTACATTCTTTGTAAAAGTAAAAGATGGTGGAAATCCACAAACGGCATTGAATATTGGGGAATTTGGTTCTGCCGGCCTTATGGTGGTAGCATCGTACTTCATTATTACCGCCATGATACCAGAAACCGTAGAAGGTTTGCCTGGTGGTGCAACGGGAGTATTTTTTGCCACTTTAGCCGGTCTTATTGCTGGTTTAGGTGTTGGTAAGATTACAGAATATTATACTGGTACCGGTGGTAAACCCGTAAATTCAATTGTTCGTCAATCTGAAACAGGTGCTGCTACGAACATCATCGCTGGTTTAGGTGTTGGTATGATGTCTACAATGATTCCTATCTTATTGATTGCTGCTGCCATTTTGGTATCACATCATTTTGCCGGGCTTTATGGTATTGCTATCGCCGCAGTGGGTATGTTAGCAAACACAGGGATTCAATTAGCTGTTGATGCATACGGACCAATTTCGGATAATGCCGGTGGTATTGCAGAAATGGCCGAACTGCCAAGTGAAGTTCGTGAACGTACCGATAAATTGGATGCAGTGGGTAATACAACTGCTGCCATCGGTAAAGGTTTTGCGATTGCTTCTGCAGCTTTGACTGCTCTGGCCTTGTTCGCTGCTTTCATGAAAGTTGCCAATGTAACTTCCATCGATGTTTCCAAACCAACTATTATGGCAGGGCTTCTTGTGGGTGCAATGCTTCCATTTGTTTTCTCTGCATTATCAATGAATGCTGTTGGTCGTGCTGCAATGGCAATGATCGAGGAAGTTCGTCGTCAGTTTAGGGATATTCCCCAATTAAAAGCTGCCCTAGTGGTTATGAGGGCGGTTGATTCTGATATGTCCAAAGCAACGCCTGAGCAAAGAGCGATTTTTGATGCTGCTGATGGCTATGCTGAGTATGACAAATGTGTTGACATTTCTACCAAGGCATCTATAAAGGAAATGGTATTGCCAGGCCTTTTGGCGATTGCCGTACCTGTAGCTGTTGGTTTTATTGGTGGCGCAGAAATGCTTGGTGGTCTTTTGGCTGGAGTTACCTCTGCCGGTGTATTGATGGCAATCTTCCAATCAAACGCAGGTGGTGCTTGGGATAATGCCAAAAAGATGATCGAGTCTGATGGTAGAAAAGGTACGGATGCACATAAAGCTGCCGTGGTAGGTGATACTGTTGGCGATCCCTTTAAAGATACTTCAGGGCCATCTTTGAATATTCTTATAAAATTAATGTCAGTTGTTGCATTGGTCATAGCACCAAGTATCGCACTGTCATCGGATACTTTGACAGCTTATAATGAAGAAAAAGCTGCTACTGAAATGGTTGCTCAAAGCGTCCAAAAAGAAGTAAGGGTTGAAATGAAGAAGAACGATGATGGTACAGTTAATGCGACTGTGACTACAACTACAACTAAAAACGGAGAGAAATCGGTAACTGAAGAAGTTTTCGCCGGAACTGAAGAAGAGGTGAAAGCCAAATTGGAAGCTTATGAAGGAGATGCTTCTGATGTGAACATTAAGGTTAAAAAAGTGATTGAAAAAAATGTCGAAGAAGAGGAAAACTAAGACAGACTAAATTGATACTTAAAACCCACTATTTCAAATAGTGGGTTTTTTGTTATATGAAATTGAATGATGATTCTACGGATAATTCATAGGGTTTCTTGTCCTTTTCAAAAATACGTGCACTAAGCTCACCCCCTTTTAAGGTGATTTTATTATTCCGAACGCGGATCCAACTCCCTTCCCTTAACCCAACAACAGCATCGGTGTTGAATTCATGAAACTCCTTAATGCGCGTTTCCCTTGTTTCCCCCTTGTGTTTTGAGGTTGGATCAGGATCCAGATAATGTGGATTAATAGTAAAGGGAACAATTCCCATAGTCTCAAAACTTGGGGGATAAACAATGGGCATATCATTGGTTGTCTTGATGCTCAGCCCAGCAATATTACTTCCCGCACTTGTTCCAAGGTAAGGAGTACCATTGGTAATCTTTTCTTTTAAAACAGAGAGAAGATTGTTTTGGTAAAGGGTATTCACTAGAACGAAAGAATTTCCACCACCCGTAAAAATACCCTTCGCATTTAGTATTGCTTTGATCGGATCATTGAAGGTATGAATGCCCACAATTTTTTTATCGATATGGCTGAATCCTTCCTGTGCTATTTTGGTATAGGCATCATAGCTTGTTCCACCTGGTCTGGCATACGGAATAAATAAAACTTCATCTGTCCCAGAGAATAATTCACGGAGCGAATCAAAAAGATACTCTAAATAACTTCCTCCGAATATCGTTGATGTGCTTGCGAGTAGACAGTTTGTCATCGTGGATGAATGCTAGAATAATCCATTTATCTCTGCATCAATCCTATTCAAGATTTCACCCAGATCTTCTGGATTATCCACAAAATCAAGCTTATCGACATCGATTACCAAAAGATTTCCTTTTTCATAACCATGGATCCAAGCTTCGTAGCGTTCATTCAACCTGCTTAAATAGTCAATTGAAATTGAGTTTTCGTAATCCCGCCCTCTCTTGTGAATTTGGTTTACTAAATTAGGTATTGAGCTCCTCAGGTAAATAAGTAAATCCGGAGGTTGCACCAGACTTTCCATTAATTCAAAAAGGCTTGAATAATTGGTAAAATCCCTATTGGTCATCAACCCCATCGCATGTAAATTAGGTGCGAAAATATAGGCGTCTTCATAGATGGTCCTGTCCTGGATAATATCTTTGCCACTTTCCCTGAACTTCAGTACTTGTCGATATCTATGATTAAGGAAATAAATTTGAAGATTAAAACTCCATCGCTCCATTTGATTATAAAAATCATCTAGATAGGGATTGTCCACGACATCCTCAAAATGAGCTTCCCATTTATAATGTTTGGCAAGTAATTTAGTAAGTGTGGTCTTTCCGGCGCCAATGTTTCCTGCAACGGCAATATGCATGCTTAATTTTTTGTTTTCGGTTAGGTTATTGAACTATCAAAATAGAATGTAGCAATATACAAAGTATATCGAGTACGAGAAAAGAAATAAGATGAAATACATCATACAACATTATGATTTAAAAATTTTTATTTTTCTGTTGAAATATCTATTTTTGCTGTCAATCTAGGGAGGAAAGATTTGACTGATTGCAACCTCAAGACCCTGAACTGGTTTCAGGATTAAAAATGCTAAAGCAGTAATTACTAATTCATATTGGTAATTTCGCTTCGCTTGCAATCAATCTTTTTTTATCTTCTATAATATTATAACAAAATGGCGTATTTATTTACTTCGGAATCTGTGAGCGAAGGACACCCAGACAAGGTGGCTGACCAAATTAGTGATGCATTGTTGGATAATTTCCTGGCTTTTGACCCTGAAAGCAAAGTGGCATGCGAGACCATGGTGACCACAGGGCAGGTTATATTGGCAGGTGAGGTTAAGAGTCACACCTATTTAGATCTACAGAGTATTGCCAGAGAGGTAATCAATAAAATTGGGTATACCAAAGGGGAATATCAATTCAGTGGGGATTCATGTGGGGTAATTTCTCTGATCCATGAGCAATCCCAGGATATAAACCAAGGGGTTGACAGGGGTTCTAAAGAAGAACAAGGTGCTGGTGATCAAGGTATGATGTTTGGTTATGCCACAACGGAAACCGAAAATTATATGCCATTGGCATTGGACATTTCGCATAGAATTCTAAAAACCTTGGCGGAATTAAGAAGGGAAGGTAATGAAATACCCTACCTAAGACCTGATGCTAAGTCTCAGGTGACCATAGAATATTCTGATTCGAATGTACCACAACGCATAGATACCATTGTGGTTTCTACCCAGCATGATCAATTTAATGCTGATGATGATAAAATGTTGGCGAAAATCAAGGAAGATATTATTTCAATCTTGATTCCAAGAGTAATTGATCAACTGCCTGACAGTGATCAAGCTTTGTTTGATGATCAAATAAAATACCACATCAATCCAACTGGAAAATTTGTGATTGGGGGCCCTCATGGTGATACTGGATTAACGGGAAGAAAAATAATTGTTGATACCTATGGTGGTAAAGGTGCCCATGGAGGTGGTGCATTTAGCGGTAAGGACCCGAGTAAGGTAGATAGAAGTGCTGCATATGCAGCACGCCATGCAGCTAAGAATTTAGTTGCAGCAGGAGTTTCCGATGAAATATTAGTTCAAGTGAGTTATGCCATTGGTGTCGTAAAGCCTACATCTATTTTTGTAAATACCTATGGTACTTCAAAGATTGATTATTCCGATGGCGAAATTGCAGAAATCGTCTCGCAATTATTTGATATGCGACCTTTCGCGATTGAAGAGCGTTTAAAACTAAGAAATCCGATTTATTTGGAAACGGCTGCCTACGGACATATGGGTAAAGAACCCAAGGTCATTACGAAGATTTTTGAGTCCCCATATAACGGCAGAATTGAAAAGGAGGTGGAATTGTTCACCTGGGAAAAATTGGACATGGTAGATGCTGTTAAGTCAGCTTTCAAAATGTAATTTTTTAAAAAAGATTAGGAAATACCCATTACGCGACCTTATATTTGTCGTTCTAAAGTTCAAACACATATTGAATAGTTATCAAGAAAGGTGGAGGGAATAGACCCTATGAAGCCTTAGCAACCCTTTGTATCCTATAAAGAAGGTGCTAAATTCTATCACGCTGATGGCGTGACAGATAACGAAACGAATTACATAAATGTAATTGTCTCTTTCTTTTTAACTTTTTGATTATTCCTTGTTACCCTGAGTGACATAGGTTCTAGTGTTTTGATTTGTTTTATTAATAATTAAAAAAAATTAAAATCATGGGCAATCAAAAATTTTCAACAAATGCGTTGCTTGCTGGGCATGACACGACAATTAACGGAGGTACTAGAGCAGTACCAATTTATCAGAGTACAGCTTTTGTCTTTAATGATTCTGACCATGCGGCCAATCTTTTTTCCTTGGCAGAAACCGGAAATATCTATACAAGGATAAATAACCCAACCAATGATATTTTGGAGCAACGCTTGGCAGTCTTGGAAGGCGGAATTGCCTCTGTTGTTACAGCTTCCGGTACGGCGGCTATTTCAACAACATTACTTGTATTGTTAAAATCAGGAGATCATATTGTTGCCTCGAACAGTCTTTACGGAGGCACCTATAATTTACTGAATGTAACCTTGCCAAGGTTGGGCATCACAACTACTTTTGTGGATCCCGAAGACCCAAATAATTTTGGAAAAGCGGTTCAGGATAACACCAGAGCCATTTTTGTGGAATCCTTGGGCAATCCTAAACTGGATGTATTGGATTTAAAAGCCATTTCTGCAGAAGCCAAAGTGGCCAAAGTTCCATTTATTGTTGATAATACAGTTGCTACTCCTGCATTGTTGAATCCAATTGAGCATGGCGCGAATATTGTAATTCATTCCTTGACCAAGTATATCAACGGCAATGGTACTGCCTTAGGTGGTGCCATTATTGACGCAGGAACGTTTGATTACAGTAATGGTAATTTCCCAGAATTTACGGAACCATCCGCGGGGTATCATGGTTTGGTTTACCATGAAGCATTGGGGCCAGCTGCCTTTATCGCAAAAGTAAGAATTGAAGGTTTACGGGATCATGGTGCCGCTTTAAGTCCATTTAATGCATTCCAAATTATTCAAGGTTTGGAAACTTTGGAAATTCGAATTAAAAAGCACAGTGAAAATGCATTGGCATTGGCGCAATGGTTAGAAAATCGGGATGAGGTAACTTGGGTTAATTATCCTGGTCTAAAGTCAAGCAAATATTTTGCCCAGGCTGAAGCCTATTTGCCTAAAGGTCAAAGTGGAATCGTTACTTTTGGTGTAAAAGGAGGCTTTGATTCTGCTAAAAAAATAGCCGATGAAACCAAGTTGTTCTCATTATTAGCCAACATTGGGGATACAAAATCTTTGATCATCCACCCTGCGAGTACCACACATCAACAATTGGATGAGGCGGCCCAAGAATCAACTGGTGTCACGAAAGACTTGATTAGATTGTCGGTTGGATTAGAGAATATTGACGATTTACAGGCTGATTTAGAGCAAGCGTTTGCGACTATTGATAAGTCGGTTTTAGCATAATCCAATATTTCCCTAAATTACTGAAAGCGGGAAATATTCAAATTAAACAGTACAATTGTAATGCTACATCAATTAGAAATAAAGAATTATACTACCCTAAGTGGGGTTTCCCAGGATATTTCATTGTCCTATCAATTATTTGGGAGGCCTCTTCATGAAGCCCCCATTGTTTTGGTTAATCATGCCTTGACCGGAAATTCAAATGTTACGGGTGAAGACGGTTGGTGGTCAGCGCTTATTGGTGATGGAAAATGTATCGATCCCAACAAGTACACGATTATGGCCTTCAATATTCCCGGGAATGGATATGATAGCTTTGTAATTGAAAATTATAAGGATTTTGTTGCTGGCGATATTGCCAAGATTTTCTTACTGGGTCTAAAAGCATTGAATATTAAAAAGCTCTTTGCTTTGATTGGTGGTTCTTTAGGGGGTGGTATCGCCTGGGAAATGGCGGCCTTGAATCCTAAATTAACTACCCATTTGATTCCGGTGGCCTCGGATTGGAAATCTACGGATTGGCTTATTGCCAATTGTCAGATTCAAGAACAGTTTTTGGTCAATTCAAAGCAACCTGTTCATGATGCACGTATGCACGCCATGTTATGCTATCGTACGCCAGAATCGTTTAAGGAACGTTTTAAAAGAAGCACGAATGAGGAATTACAGGTTTTCAATGTAGAAAGTTGGTTGATGCACCATGGTGAGAAATTGAAAGATCGTTTTCAGTTATCGGCCTATAAATTAATGAACCAATTATTGAAAACTATCGATATCACTCGAAATGGGGAATCTGCATTTATTGATCTTCAAAATAGTGACACCAATATTCATATTGTAGGGGTCGATTCAGATCTCTTTTTCACTGCAAAGGAAAACAAGGAAACCTTTAGGCAATTGGCGCAGGCGAAAAGCAATGTTACTTATGGGGAAGTACAATCTTTGCATGGGCATGATGCATTTTTGATTGAGTTTGAACAAATGCAGAAACTGCTCAATGGAATTTTCAACACGAACGGTAAAACGGAACGTATAAAAATTTTAAAATTTGGGGGTAAATCCTTAAGTAACGGGGAAGGCTTAGGGTATGTTTTAGAGATAGTTGCCAACAAAGTCGAGAATGGCGAAAATATAGCGGTAGTACTATCAGCTCGGGCAAAAGCAACCGACCAGTTGGAGGCCATGCTGGAAAAAGCAGCTCAAGGGGAAGATTATTCCGAAGATTTTACGGCCTTTGAAAACTATCAGACCCATACCTTCAAGAATGTAAAACTTTCTAGTGAATATGAAGCATTGTTCAAACTATTCGAGGGGGTTTCACTCTTAGGCGATTATAGTGCTAAAATCAGGGACCAAGTATTGGCCTTCGGCGAGGTTATTTCTGCAAAATTAATCACCAAATTATTAATTGGGAAAGGAATCAATGCCAAATTGATGGATTCCCGGAAATTGATTAAGACGGATAATACTTTTGGTGATGCCCATGTGATAGAAGCGATCTCAAAAGAAAATGTGTTGCGGGAGTTTTCTAATT
>JBATIW010000137.1:0-2397 GCA_049668005.1 Maribacter sp. | reverse complement strand
TGGTATCGAATACCATATCGGTAAAATGTTTGCGTACTTCCTCAACAACTTGGTTGGAAAGTCGCAATCTTGAATCGAACATTGTCAATAATAGCCCTTCAATATCCAAATCTGGATTATGGATTTTCTGCACACTCTTTATGGTGTTCAAAAGTTTACCTAATCCTTCCAAGGCGAAATACTCACATTGAATTGGTATAATGACCTAATCTGCCGCAGTTAAAGCGTTTAAGGTCAACAATCCCAATGATGGGGCACAATCTATTAGAATATAATCATAGTCATTCTTAAGTGCCGTAATTGCCTTTTTCATCATATATTCCCGCTCATCCTTGTCTACCAATTCAATTTCAATGGCGACAAGGTCAATATGGGATGGAATCAGGTCCAAATTTGGGGAATCGGTTGTTATGATGGTCTCTTTAGCACTTTTAGTATGCTCCAATAATTGGTACGTTCCTATTTCAACCGAATCAACGTCAATTCCCAATCCAGAAGTGGCATTGGCCTGGGGATCGGCATCAATGAGAAGCACCTTTTTTTCCAGAACACCCAGCGAGGCAGCTAGGTTTACGGTCGTGGTGGTTTTACCCACCCCACCTTTCTGATTTGCAATAGCAATTATCTTGCCCATAATCGTAGTAAGTTAGGGGTTAAAAATACGATTATTTATCGCCACAAAAAATGTATTTTGTTAACACAAAGTGAATAACTAACACTCGAGACGTTAAATTGAGTTAAAGTTTTATTATTTAACGCATTAGCGTCAATTTGTTGAATGAATAAATCAACTAAAAGCTATGTAATTGGAATGGTAGAATCGTGATTCCATTGATTTCCTGACAGTGTGGTTTAGTGCTTAATTTATATACTTTGGACAATGGTCTTGATTAGGACCCTAAGAAATCATTCAAACTGCAACCTCCTCTTTTCAAAATCTTCTGCCAAACGTTTGGCAACAATCGGTTCAAGTAAGGTTTTTCTTGGTTTGGTTTTTACGAAAGGAAAGAGTTCCAAATCATCTTTCATCCTATCCAAATCATTCAGATACTTATTGCTTCCGACCAATACTTTTTCATTTTTGTTGAATTGGTTTTGTTCTTTTTGGGCACTTTCCCTGATTTTTTTCTGGATATTGTGTGCTTTCAATTGTTTTAAAAATCCACCGCCGGCTTCTATATTCTTGAACAAAGCCAAGGCCTTTTCAGCAATTTGCGCTGTTAAGCTATCAATGAAATATGAACCATCAGACGGATTGCTTACCTTTTTAAAATGACTTTCCTCCTTTATAATCAGCAATTGATTACGGGCGAGTCGCTCTGAAAATTCATTGTCTTTATGAAAAATACCATCATAGGGTACATTACAAACCGTATTGGCACCGCCTAATATGGCCGACATACATTCTGTTGTGGTGCGTAACAGATTAACATGGTGGTCGTAAAGTGTTTTGTTGCGAAGGGTAGGGGTGCTTACAATGTGACAATCCGTATCAATACCGTATTTTAAAGTAAGGGCCTTCCAGAGTAATCGCAATGCCCTTAATTTCGCAATTTCCAAGAAATAGCCGGAATCTGCTGCCACCTTGAAGGTGACTTCTTGAAGCGGTTTCAAACCTTTGTTTTTTATAAAAATCAAATACTCATTGGCATGGGCCATGGCATAGGCCAATTGCTGTACTCGGTTTGCCCCGGCATTCTGGTGCAATGACACATCAATGCTCAAAGTTCGTACTCCGATTTTAGTAAAGCCACCTTCCAGTATTTGCGTAAGAATCTCGTGGTCCTTATCCATGTTTTGAAACCAATTACCAGTAAGCGCCAAATTGCCGATGATATCTATATTCAAATATATATTCGCATTTTTATCAACAACATAATCCCTGATTTTTTTGATGTATTCAAAGGACAAAAATTGCATTTCAAAATAAATCGGCGTTTCGGCTAGATCAATATTTTGTAATAAGGCATCAACTTTGATTTCTTGGGAAGGAATCGTGAAAATAAGACATTCGGCTCCTCGATGTAATACAGCAAGGGCCTTTTCATTCGCTTTTTTCCCATTACCGGCGTAGATATTTTGGCCGATATGCCATTTTGGGATTGGGACTATCTCGGCAATGTTCTTGTTTTCGAAATCATCGGCATGGTAAAAGGGTTTTACGGATATACCCTCGTTTGATTCCCAAACCAAATTTTTATTATAATCTGCTCCCTTTAAGTCAAACTGAATTTGCTGTTTCCAAGCCTTTGCAGAAATAGGGTCAAATTCTCCGAACAGACCATCTTTACTCATCTTTTTTGTTCTTTAAGCTATCCTCATATTCAATCAAATAAATCTCTTCATTTTTCTTTTTAAGGTAATAGTGCTCCCGAGCGAATTTTTCCAGCTCAGTAC
>JBATIW010000136.1:0-3947 GCA_049668005.1 Maribacter sp. | reverse complement strand
GCGTAATGGTTTTAGATAAAAACACCGCAAAAAAAACTGCAGAGCTTCTACTGCAAATTAATGCAATTAAGTTGAAACCGGAAAATCCTTTTACATGGGCTTCCGGATGGAAATCTCCAATATATTGTGATAACCGAGTTATTTTATCATATCCGGTCATTCGAAATTTTGCAAGGGAAGAAATGGCCAAACAGGTTGAAACACTTTATGGTAAGCCAGATGTGATTGCCGGAGTGGCTACTGGCGCCATTGGATTGGGAGCTTTGGTTGCCGATTATATGGGTCTGCCATTCATTTATGTACGCCCAGAACCAAAATCGCATGGCAGACAAAATCAGATCGAAGGTTTTTTAGAGCCGAACCAAACCGTCGTAGTCATAGAGGATTTGATAAGCACGGGCAAAAGTAGCCTTAATGCAGTGGATGCACTTGAAGCTGCAGGAGCCAAAGTTAAAGGCATGCTTGCCATATTCACTTATGGATTTGACCTTGCAACTACAAATTTTAATAAAAAAGAAGTTGAATTGCATACGCTTTCAGACTATGAACATTTGATTGAGCAAGCATCAGAAACAGGTTATATCAAAGAAAAACAAATGAATACCTTGATGGAGTGGCGTAAAAACCCATCGAAGTGGAAACAATAATATAATAACTATGCATATTGAAGCCCCTAAAAATACAGTCGACAAGAGCGCTAAAGAGGTTTTTGATTTTTTAACAGATCTTCAGAATTTTGAAAAATTAATGCCGGAAAACATTGATAAGTTCCAAGTAATTAATGAAGATAGGTTTCTTTTTGCTTTAAAAGGAATGCCAGAAATCGTTTTACAGCGCAAAGAACAACATCCTAATGATAAAATAGTTTTGGGTGCTGCAAGCGAAAAATTGCCCTTTACATTAACCGCTGATATTTTATCGGTAAGTGAAAATGAATGTGAAGTTACCTTGAGTTTCAAAGGTGAATTCAATGCAATGATGGCAATGATGATCAAATCACCCATCACAAACTTCATGGGTAAACTTTCAGAAAATTTGGCTATTATTTAGTTAGTATAACAAACGTATCCCCTTTAAATCAAATTCTTTTTTTATATCATCTTCAATGGTGACCACCAATCTGCCTTCATTTGAAACCCCTTGAATAAAACCCATAAACAGCTTGCCCTCATTATCTTTGAATGTCGAAGGTTTATCTTTCCTAAAAAGCACATTTTCATATTTTTTTTTCATTTCAACAGCTCCTATTTCATCTAATTCCAAAAAAACCTGTTTTAGAACAGCTTGGAATTCCCTTAGCAATTGATCCAAATTGAACGTCTTGCCTGTTAGTATTTTTAATGAGGAAACTTTTGGTAGGTTATTGAATGTAATTTGATTTACGTTTAAACCTATACCGATCACCGAAGCAAGCATTCGATTTCCTGAAAGCATGTTTTCAATTAAAATTCCACATATCTTAAAATTACCTGACAGAATGTCGTTAGGCCATTTAACTTTTAAATCAGGTAAATGTAGTTTGCTTAACAAAGCATAAACCGCCAATGAAACACAAATATTCAACATGAAAGGATGGGTTATTTTTTCGGAGTCAAACTTTCTTAAAATGCTAAATGTCAGATTTTTAAAGGGTTTAGACTCCCATTTAGTGCCCATTTGACCCCTTCCCAGGGTTTGTTTTTCGGCCACCACTATGGTATAATCTTCCAATGATTTAATATTCATTAAATCCTTTAAGTACAAATTTGTGGAGTCCGTGGCATTAAGTTTGATTATCTGCATGTGTTGCCCAAAGTAAGAATGTAGAATCTAATGTTAAATACTAGGGTTAAAAGAACAAAAAAATAATAACTTTGTACAAACTAAAAATATTGAATGCAAAAAAGGAAAGCTAGTGCAGATGAGTTAATTGCATTAATTTTACAGGGAATAGAAGAAGTAAAAGGGCACGACATAAATATACTGGACCTAAGAGAAATAGAAAATACCGTATGTGACTACTTTATTATTTGTAATGGTACTTCAAACACACATGTAAATGCGATCGTAGGTTCCATCCAGAAAACAGTTAGCAAAGCTATTAAAGACAAACCATGGCATGTAGAAGGTGAAGACAATGCCGAATGGGTGCTAATGGATTATGTTAATGTTGTAGTACATGTTTTCCAAAAACAAATTAGGGAATACTACGATATAGAGGGACTTTGGGGTGATGCCAAGTTCACAACAATAGAAAGTAGTATAAATCAGTAAAAAAAAAGAATGGCAAAAGATAATAACAATACAACTCCCAAAAAACCAAAGTTCAGTTCATGGTGGATCTATGGACTAATTGCGATATTATTGATAGGTTTTAATTTTTTAGGCGGAAGTAATTTTGCCAACACAAAAAAATCAACTACTTCCGAATTACAGGAGTATTTAAGAAATGGTGATATTGAAAAGATACTGATAATCACCAATACCAATCAAGCAAAAGTTTTCTTATCAGATGAGGCGCTACAGAAAGAAGTACATAAAGAAGTTTCTGAAAAGCCATTTCTACCTGCTTCTGGAGCCATCCCCCAATATATTTTGGATTACGGTGATCTTCAGATATTTCAGAATGAAATTACTGAAATCAAGAAGGCTGAAAATCTGGATACTATTGTCGAATTTGACAAAGAATCCAATATTGTTGCTGATATATTTATTTCAATCATACCTTTTGTACTGATTATTGGTATTTGGATATACTTAATGCGTCGCATGTCCGGTGGCGGTGGCGGTGGTGCAGGTGGCCAAATATTCAATATTGGAAAATCCAAAGCCAAATTGTTTGACGAAAAAACAGACACCAGAACTTCTTTCAAAGATGTTGCTGGTCTTGAAGGAGCAAAAGAAGAGGTAGAGGAAATCGTTGAATTCTTAAGACATCCAGACAAATATACTTCACTTGGAGGTAAAATTCCTAAAGGCGCTTTATTGGTAGGGCCTCCAGGAACAGGAAAAACCCTATTGGCAAAAGCGGTTGCCGGTGAAGCTAAAGTCCCTTTTTTCTCATTATCAGGTTCTGATTTTGTTGAGATGTTTGTTGGTGTTGGAGCTTCCAGGGTCCGAGACCTGTTTAAACAGGCAAAAGACAAATCCCCAGCTATTATATTCATAGATGAGATAGATGCAATTGGTCGGGCCAGAGGTAAAAATAATTTTACAGGGTCAAATGATGAGCGTGAAAATACCTTAAACCAACTATTGACAGAAATGGACGGTTTTGGTACGAATACCAATGTTATTGTACTTGCAGCAACGAACCGGGCAGATGTTTTGGACAAAGCCTTAATGCGTGCTGGTCGTTTCGATAGACAGATTTATGTAGACTTGCCAGATATCCGGGAGCGTAAGGAAATATTTGAAGTCCATTTAAGACCAATCAAAACTGCGGAAACATTGGATTTGGATTTCTTAGCTAGACAAACCCCTGGATTTTCAGGTGCGGATATCGCAAATGTCTGTAATGAAGCCGCTTTGATTGCCGCACGACAAGAGAAAAAAGCGGTAGGCAAACAGGATTTCTTGGATGCTGTGGATAGAATCGTAGGTGGATTAGAGAAAAAGAATAAAATCATTACGGTTGGTGAGAAAAAAACAATTGCTTATCACGAAGCAGGTCATGCCACTACGAGTTGGATGCTAGAACATGCTGCACCTTTGGTAAAAGTCACCATTGTTCCTCGAGGACAGTCCTTAGGAGCTGCTTGGTACTTGCCTGAAGAGCGACTTATTGTTCGTCCCGAACAAATGTTAGATGAAATGTGTGCTACCTTAGGTGGTAGAGCCGCAGAAAAAGTAATTTTCAACCAAATATCAACCGGAGCGCTCAGTGATCTTGAAAAAGTCACAAAACAAGCCAGGGCTATGGTTACCGTCTATGGTTTGAATGATGAGATTGGCAACCTTACGTATTA
>JBATIW010000135.1:0-2510 GCA_049668005.1 Maribacter sp. | reverse complement strand
GCATACACCTGTACCGAATGTGGTCGTTGTACTAGTGAATGCCCGGCCAATTTAACCGGTAAGAAGCTTTCTCCTCGTAAGATCATGATGGATACCCGCGATAGGTTAGAGGAAGTTGGTGCGAATTTAGATGCCAACAAGGGTAATTTTGTAGATGACGGAAAACAATTATTGGATGATTATATAACACGGGAAGAACTATGGGCCTGTACTTCATGTAATGCTTGTACAGAAGCTTGTCCCGTTAGTATTGATCCATTGTCAATAATCATGGATATGAGACAATACTTGGTTATGGAACAGTCTGCAGCGCCATTGGATTTGAACAATATGATGGGTAATATAGAAAATAATGGAGCACCTTGGCCATTCAACCAAATGGATCGGATGAATTGGAAAGATGAATCCTAAAAATAAATAATCCTTAGTATGGGAAGCGAATTGAAGGTACCAACGATGGCAGAGCTATTTGCCGCAGGACAGCAACCAGAAGTATTATTCTGGGTAGGCTGCGCTGGCAGTTTTGACGACAGGGCTAAGAAAATTACCAAGGCCTTTGTTAAGATTCTAAACAAGGCCAATGTGTCGTTCGCAGTGTTGGGAACTGAAGAAAGCTGTACAGGTGACCCAGCCAAGAGAGCAGGTAACGAGTTTTTGTTCCAAATGCAGGCAGTTACCAATATAGAGGTAATGAACGCTTATGATGTGAAAAAGGTAGTAACAGCTTGTCCTCACTGCTTCAATACCATTAAGAATGAATACCCTGGATTAGGGGGTAATTACGAGGTCTTGCACCATACCCAGTTTTTAAAGCAATTATTGGATGAGGGCCGGATTACTATGGAAGGAGGCACTTTCAAAGGAAAACGCATAACGTTCCATGACCCATGTTACTTGGGAAGGGCCAATGGTGTTTTTGAAGCACCAAGGGATTTAATCAAGAAATTAGATGCCGAATTGGTCGAAATGAAAAGTTGTAAGACAAGGGGATTATGCTGTGGGGCAGGGGGAGCACAGATGTTCAAAGAACCCGAAAAAGGGGATAAGGATATAAATGTTGAGCGCACAGAACAAGCTATGGAAACCCAGCCAGAAATAATTGCAGCAGCCTGTCCCTTTTGCAATACCATGATGACCGATGGGATTAAAAGCAAGGAAAAAGAGACAACTATTGCTGTTATGGATATTGCAGAACTCATAGCTAAAGCTGAGGATTTGTAGTTTTACAAAATCAAATAGTTCCACTTCTTTAAGTAAGATTTAAAATAAGATCAATGTTAGTAGAATTCAAGACATTACCAGAGTCATCAAGAGTTTGGATCTATCAGGCCAGCCGAGGCTTTTCAGCTGGGGAACTTCAAGAAATTGAGCAGGAATTGGATGCTTTCATTCAAGATTGGACAGCGCATGGGAGTGATTTAAAAGCGGCATATGAAATTAGGTACAATCGATTTATCGTTTTGGCTTTAGATCAATCACAAACGACAGCCTCTGGTTGCTCCATTGATGCATCGGTACATTTTATCCAACAATTGGAAAAGAAATATAATGTAGAGTTGCTCGATAAGATGAATGTTTCATACAAACAAGGCGAGTTTGTCGCCTATAAGCCTTTATTGGATTTTAAGAAAATGGCAAAACAGAAAGCAGTATCAATGAACACCATAGTTTTTAATAATTTAGTCACCAATAAAGGGGAATATCTTGAGCATTGGGAGGTGCCAGCCTCGGAAAGCTGGCATAGCCGATTCATGTAATATTGCGTTTGGTATTGTATTTGTATCCTCTTGACCACATAATTTGTGGGATTCGATGAAATGCAATATTTTTTTTGATAGTAAGTTATCTCCTTAGACTAATTCAATATGCGATTTAATAGCATTGTTCCATTGTTTTTACTGTTTGTTGTCTGTGCAAATGCGCAGCGCAATCCATTGGTGGTAGAAGATAGTCTGGCCCAGCAAAATTGGGTCGATGCCAGTTATGATGCCATGACCTTGGATGAAAGGCTGGGGCAGTTGTTCATGGTGAGCGTGGCCTCTAATCAAGATAAGGCGAGTACGGAAAAAGTCAAAACCTTAATAAAAGAACATCATATCGGGGGCGTTATTTTCTCAACTGGTGGTCCCGTAAGACAAGCTAAACTTACGAATGCGTATCAATCTACTTCCAAGATTCCACTTATGATCGGTATGGATGCGGAATGGGGCCTTGCCATGCGATTGGATTCCACATATGCCTTTCCATGGAATATGACCTTAGGTGCCATCAAGGATAATTCCGTTGTTGAAAAAGTAGGCCATCAAATAGGTGTTCATGCGAAAAGATTAGGAGTTCATATCAATTTTGCGCCGGATATAGACATCAATACAAATCCCCTAAATCCAATTATTGGAACGCGTTCCTTCGGCGAAGACCGAGATAATGTTGCTGACAAGGGAATTGCCTTTATGAAAGGAATGGAAAGTGCAGGAGTCCTTTCTAGTGGAAAACATTTCCCTGGTCATGGT
>JBATIW010000134.1:0-4144 GCA_049668005.1 Maribacter sp. | reverse complement strand
GGACAACGCAACTAATCGATAGTATTTTGAAAATATGCCCTTAAAAAAAGTGAAACTCGCCAATACATAAATAACGCCGCTTGCACCTATATGATATGAATCCCTACCTATTGACCACGTTAATAATCCTGATAATAAAACGCCGTAAAAAAGAACTTTAAGCGCTATTTTCTTATAGAAATAAAACAAAGAAGCTGTTAATACTGCCAGCGGTATGGTATTATTGTACAAATGCTCAATAGAACCATGAATAAACGGACTAAAAAACACTCCTCGAAGCCCTATCAGAGTTCTAGGAAAAACACCGTATTCATTTAGGTTTACATTAAATTGAAGTTCCAACCAAAAAACTGCCCAAATCAGAATAATCCCAACTAAAGGGGCCACTACGACGGCGTTTGTAAACTTAAAATAATTACTTTCAGACATATCCTAAAATTAAGAGTATTTCATTCAAAAAACCTACCAGAGGCCTAAAACATGATAAATTGTCATTAAGTAGGTCCTCCTGACAATAAAATACAATCTTCATAGCTTTATTGTAATCCCAACGAGACAGTTCAATGCCAACTTTGTTTTAAATTAGCAATATGAACGAGCCATTGGCAGAAAGGGTGCGCCCAAAATCCTTGAATGAATATATAAGCCAAAATCATTTGGTGGGAGAAACAGGGTCATTGACGCATCAAATTAAAAAAGGGATTATTCCTTCTCTTATTCTTTGGGGACCACCAGGCACTGGCAAAACCACTTTGGCAAACATCATTGCCAATGAAAGTCAAAGACCCTTTTATGCTTTAAGTGCCATAAACAGTGGCGTCAAAGATATCAGGGAAGTTATTGACAAGGCAAAGCAAAGTGGTGGGCTTTTCACTTCAAAAAACCCTATATTATTTATTGATGAGATTCATAGGTTTAGCAAATCACAGCAAGATTCGCTATTGGGCGCTGTTGAAAAGGGATGGGTTACCCTCATCGGTGCAACGACAGAAAATCCAAGCTTCGAGGTTATACCCGCCTTGTTGTCCCGATGCCAAGTATATATTTTGAATGCCTTTGGTAAAAAAGATTTAGAGTCCCTACTTTCAAGGGCAATGAAACAAGATCAATATCTCAAATCAAAAAAAATAAAACTCAAGGAAACTGAGGCCCTATTAAGGTTATCAGGGGGTGATGGCAGAAAATTATTGAACATCTTTGAATTGGTGGTAAACTCTGAAGAATCTGACTCAATAACGATAACTGACGAATTGGTATTATCTAAAGTTCAAAAAAATACCGTTCTCTATGACAAGACTGGCGAGCAACATTATGATATAATTTCAGCCTTTATAAAGTCAATACGTGGTAGTGACCCAAATGGGGCCGTGTATTGGTTAGCCAGAATGATCGAAGGAGGTGAAGATGTAAAATTCATTGCCCGTAGATTATTGATTTCCGCTTCAGAGGACATAGGTTTGGCTAACCCAACAGCATTGGTCATTGCAAATAACACCTTCCAAGCCGTTACCACCATTGGCTATCCAGAAGCACGCATTATCCTCAGCCAATGTGCCATCTATCTTGCCTCATCACCAAAAAGCAATGCCAGTTATATGGCTATTAATAATGCGCAACAATCTGTCAAACAGACAGGGGATTTATCGGTTCCCTTACCATTGAGAAATGCACCTACTACATTGATGAAAGATTTGGGTTATGGCAAGGAATACAAGTATGCACATGAATTCGAAAACAACTTTGTTGATGCGGAATTTTTACCAGAAGAACTTTCAGGAACCAGTTTTTATAGGCCAGGCAATAATCAACGTGAAAATGCCATTACCGAATTCTTAAAGAAACGATGGAAGGGAAAATATGATATCTAGAACTTTATGTTCAATACTTCAGTTTCCAATGTATCCCCAAAATAGTATTCGAGGAACCATTTACCATCTTTTTTATAGACCACCCCATTACTCTTGGCATGCTTAACAACATAAACATCCGGAATTGAGGTTCTTAACAATTTTAGGCGGATTTTAGGCGTGTTATCAACAAGTTGAAAACCATTGGGTATTTCCTGCGCGTAAAGAATGTTCGAATCATTCTTAAGCTCAACCATCATCTCTTTGGTAGACTGATCTGCTTTTTCAATTTTAGAATCAACAGGCTCATTACTCTTATAAACCTGTTCTTCCGGTGTTGCAACCTGTTTAACAACTGCCGCATCCACTTTGTTTTTTGGTTCTATTTTCTTTTCCATATGCTTCACGTCATTTTTGAAACTAATAGTAACTGGTTCGCCCTTTTGTTTCTTAGGCACATAGGTATAATCCATAGCTCGTATTGTTCCAAAAGCTTCCGTTATGGCTTCCCTATAAGCGTCTTCAAATTCTTTGATCTTACTCTTTCCGGTAAGTGTAAAAAAAACTTCCTTTGAAGAACAATCCTTTAAAACTAGGGATGTTTTTGTATTTAACATATAAGATTCATTTTTCAATGATACGATAAGACCAAGACATCGATCACTATTCAAATCATTAGGTAATGCGTCATCATAAACAGCATTGAATCCCTTTTGCGTAAATAAATACTTGACCAAAGTACTGGTCTTATATTGATTTTCTTTCCTGAAGTCGTCGAATTTTTTGGGTACGATAATATACTTGTATTCATTCAAATTGCCCTGGGAATAACCGCAGAAAACGGTTAAAACAAATACAATTACAAAAAGATTTTTCATAGAATTATAAGATCATTTTCTTTCCCAAGATATGATATTTAATCCGAATTGAAAAGAGGCATAATTGCTATCGGCAATATTCCTATAAGCCAATATATTATCGGCCATAAGATAAAGATTCACGGGACCAGCTTGGAAGTTAACTCCCAATCCAATATTGGACAAGGTAAATTTATCTGCGGTATACGTGGTTTTTAACGCCATGAAATTTCCAAATCTCCGTTGATAAAATGCAGTTATGGCGCTTTGGGGACCTCTTGGTCTATTGATTACATATAATTGCCCTCCAATACTATTCCTGTATTTAGTAATTATACCACCCTCACCAGAATTTAAATAATTACAATCACAATCTGCTGCACCTTCCATAGGTTCTCCAAAATTATAACGTAAGGATGCATATAATTGAGTAGGTCTAAATTGCAGGTAACCCTTGGTTGTTTCCTCAAAAGGGATAAAAGCTTCAACCTCATCAACTAGATTTTCCCAAAAATCTTGGTCCGGTTCTAACAACGCATCGGGTAAGATGATTTCAATACCTTCAATGGTTGCATTTCCTTTCAACGAGAAGTTTTCAATTGCATTGGAATGATAAATTAAACCCAAATCCAACAAACTACCTGTCAATACCGTTTGCGGGTTCAAATAATAGGTAAAACCCAAATCTACGCCCAACCCAAGATTTCCACCGAAAAGACCTCGTTTTATTATTGTTCCTGGAACATTTTCATCATCAATTGCTCTTTCAATGGCATTAATTCCTGAAGTTCTTAATTGCAAATCGGCATCCAAGGTACTTGCGAAAATATTATTCTGCCCTTCGTTAGTTACAAAGTATCCCTTATTTTTTGTTGAATTAATATCAATTATACTTGAATAAATCTTTCCTCGCGCTCCAAGAACAAGACTGTTGCTCATTTTTTTATTAATCCCAAAATGAAACACGTTGAGCAGTTCACCTCTGAGTTTTAAGTGACTCAAATCAAAACGCTCATTAAGTCTATCGGCATTACCCTCAAAGGCCAAGATTCCATAATCCTTTGGCCAATAATTAATAAAATACCCTTCGTTGTACAAACCAAAAGAATAGAATACATTCGGGTCTTGACCTCGAAAACCACCGCTGATAATTTCGAGTTGAAAGGTACCACTCAATTCATCCCTTATACTCATGCCATTAATGGCCCTGTCCCTAACTTTAGTATTAAAATCCAGACCATCATTGGCAAAAAGGTCGTTGACCGATATACCATTTGATCCTGCCTGCACTGATATCCCGGATAGAACAGGAATCCCCGCATACCAATTAAAATCGGTTTCCATTCCAGGGTTTACCATCAAGGCCTGTGGAATTTCAGTAAAATCATATAACAATTGCTTGTTTTGGGCATACGCGAAAGAACCCACCCAAAATAGGGT
>JBATIW010000133.1:0-6734 GCA_049668005.1 Maribacter sp. | reverse complement strand
CTCCTATGCAGTATAAACCAGGTACAGTTGTCATTAGGTTATAATCTACCCAAATGCCTCCCATTGTATAATGAACTGCGGGATAGATCATCATAGGTGTTTCGTACGGATTTTGATCTATAATTTTTTCGTACATCTGGAATAAATTTCCATACTTACTTTTTATGACGTCTTTTCCTAATTTAGTAATGAGCGCAGAATCACTTTCATCCAATCCCTTTACATGCGCTTGTTCTTTACCATACCGTTGAATTGCAGCGGCAAAATCCAGATAAACGGCTTCACCGGTAGCGTTTACTCCGAAACCTGCATCACAACGCTCTTTAGCAGCTCTTGAAGCCACATCACGGGGAACAAGGTTTCCGAAGGCCGGATATCGGCGTTCTAAGAAATAATCCCTGTTTTCCTCTGCAATTTCAGTTGGTTTTAATTTACCTTCTTGTATGGCTTTTGCATCTTCCATTTTTCCAGGAACCCATATTCTCCCATCATTACGCAATGATTCCGACATTAATGTCAATTTGGATTGATGGTCTCCTGACACCGGAATACAAGTGGGGTGAATCTGTGTGAAACAAGGATTAGCAAAAAAAGCGCCTCTTTTGTGGGCTTTCCAAGCAGCTGTCACATTGCTCCCCATGGCATAGGTAGACAGATAGAATGCATTTCCATATCCTCCAGTTCCTAAAACCACGGCATGGGCCGAATGCCGTTCAATCTCACCGGTAACTAGGTTTCGAGCAATAATTCCTCTCGCCTTGCCATCAACTATGACCACATCCAACATTTCATGTCGGTTGTACATCTTGATCTTACCACGTCCTATTTGACGATTCATTGCAGAGTAAGCGCCCAATAACAATTGCTGTCCGGTTTGACCTTTAGCATAAAAGGTTCTTGACACTAATACACCGCCAAAAGAACGATTATCCAATACACCGCCATAATCGCGGGCAAAAGGCACTCCTTGGGCAACACATTGATCAATAATATTCACTGATACCTCCGCCAAACGATATACATTGGCTTCTCGAGAACGATAATCCCCACCCTTTACGGTATCATAAAATAAGCGATATGTAGAATCCCCATCACCTTGATAGTTCTTAGCTGCATTTATTCCGCCTTGCGCCGCGATTGAGTGTGCTCTACGCGGGGAATCTTGAAAACAAAAAGCCTTTACATTGTAGCCCAATTCAGCTAAGGTTGCTGCTGTAGATCCGCCAGCTAATCCTGTTCCGACCACAATGATATCAATCAAACGTTTGTTGGCAGGGTTAACAAGATTTATCTTATCCTTATAGGTGGTCCACTTGTCCTTAATTGGCCCTTTTGGTACTTTTGAGTCTAATACAGACATAAATAAATGGTATTAATGGTTAAAATGATGGAAAAGGGCAACTACAATAAATCCTAAAGGAATCAATATAGAATAGGCCTTTCCAATATTTTGAACTGTTTTTCTTCTTCCCATGGTCGCCCCAATGGATTGGAACGCAGAGGTGAATCCGTGTAATAAATGCAGCGCCAACAAAACAAAGGAGATTACATAAGCACCAACGCGCAATGGGTTTTCAAACTTATGAACCAATTCCTCATAATAGCGATAGCCTTCCCCATCAGATAGTAAACCGCTCATATCGCCTTGAACGTACTTCACGTTAAGTTCGGGAATCCAAAAATCAATGAAATGCAATACTAAAAATGCCAAAATCACTAATCCGCTGTAAATCATATTGCGACTCATCCAAGTGGAATTGGCCGCTCCATTGTTTTTGACATACTTAACGTTCCGAGAGCCTTTATTTTTTAGTTCTAAAACAAAGCCCATTACAAAATGGAAAACCACACCGAATATCAATACCGGTTGCATAGCAAACTGTATTAAAGGATTCGTGCCCATAAAATGGGAAAACTCATTGAATACGTCCGCACTGAAAACCGAAGTAAGATTTACCGATAAATGAATGATTAAAAAAATAATCAGGAAAAAAGCAGAAAGAGCCATAGCATACTTTCTACCTATTGAAGAATTAAAGAACCCGCCCATTGATAGTTGATTTTGGCTGCTAAATTACTGCACCGATAAATTATTAACAAACTTTGAGGCCTTAATTTACAGTATTAAAACCAGTTTAAGGAAAATTCATTCTTCTAGTCATCCAAAAATTCAAATTAGTTTCATTTTGTTAAAGAATCTGGGTAAAACCAATAACAAGTATTGGAGGAATTGTAATTTTTAACCGATATTACATACCAATTCTATAACTAACCAATTTTTTCGATGGATATTGGACTTCTATCAGTCAGTATGAATGTGTATTCCACTAAACGCATTGCAGAAGAAGCTGAAAGCCTAGGGCATTATATAGAGTTGATTGACCATACCAAATGTTCGGTAAAGCTGGGGTCTGGAAAACCAATGGTGTATTATCAGAATGAGAATGTAACTAATGCGTTCGATGCCATAATACCAAGAATTGGGGCAAAAGTTACCAGACATGGTGCGGCCATTGTGAAACAGTTCGAGATGAACGGGGTCTTTAGTACTGCACATTCCTTGAGTATTACAAGGGCAAGAAATAAAGTGCGAACACTTCAGATATTATCGCGGAAACATATTCCTATTCCAGAAACCTTATTTTCGATTAATCCAGATGATATCGAGGAACAGATTGAACTTTTAGGAGGCCCCCCTGTGATAATAAAACTTCAGGAAGGTACCCAGGGATTGGGTGTAATTCTTGCCGAAACCAAGAAATCGGCCAAATCTATTATCGATACTTTTTACAAAATGGATACGAGTATTCTAATCCAAAAATATATTGAGGAATCCAATGGGGAAGACATTCGCATATTCGTTGTTGGAAATAAGGTTATTGCCAGTATGAAGCGTACAAGCGCAGTTGATGAGTTTCGTTCCAATGTTCATCGGGGTGGTTTTACCGAGGCAATAGAACCCACAGCAAAAGAGCAATATATCGCGTTGAACGCAACAAAACATTTGGGCTTGGGCGTTGCGGGTGTCGATATTATTCGCTCTAAGAATGGACCATTGTTAATTGAGGTAAATGCCTCACCGGGATTGCAAGGTATAGAAGTTGCAACAGGAGTAAACATTGCCAAGGAAATAATATTGTTTGTTGAGAAAAATGTTCCAAGAAAAAGAAAATAAAGACATCGTAATAGGGGGTGAAACTGTTGCTCCAGGGGAAGAAAAACTCCTTAAAATAAGTATTGACAGGTTACCAACAGGTACGCTCATCGATATACCTGTTTATGTGTTCAATTCCAATACACCGGGCCCAACAGTCTTGATTCAGGCAGGTCTGCATGGTGATGAAATAAACGGAATAGAGATTGTACGTCGTATGTTGCAGCAAAAGCTTTTCAAGATCAATAAAGGGGCCGTAATTGCTGTTCCTATCCTGAATATTTTCGGGTTCATTCATTTTTCGCGAGATGTGCCCGATGGCAAGGACGTTAACCGTAGTTTTCCAGGCACAAAGTCGGGTTCAATGGCAAGTCGTATGGCATACCATTATGTCACGCAGATAATGCATCAAATGGATTTTGCCATAGACCTGCACACAGGGGGCGCCCAAAGGCATAATTTCCCTCAAGTACGATTTTCACAAGAAGATGGGCATAGTAGGGAATTGGCTGAGGTCTTTAATGCACCGTTTTCATTTTCCTCAAGATTGATAAAAGGTTCCTTTCGCAGCGCTGCTTTTCATATGGGTAAACCTACAATTGTTTTTGAAGCCGGGGAAAGTATGCGGTTTGATGATTACTCCATTCTGGAAGGCATGCAAGGCATTTTAAATGTGTTAAATCATTTTAAAATGATTTCAAAGGTAAAACCCATGTATGTTGAGCGAATGGAATCGGTGCTATTAACAAATCGTAAATGGCTTCGAGCACCTACAGCTGGAATGTTTATTCCTGAAATCACTAATGGAAGTGAAATAAGTAAAGGTCAGGAAATAGGGTTGATTACGGATACGTATGCAAGGCATAGTAAAAAAATAAAAGCGCCTTTTGACGGCTTTGTCTTTAGTATTAATAATCAAGCTGTGGTTAATCAAGGGGATGCTCTTTTTCATGTAGGTATGCTGTAGTTGCATCTGAATCGCCCTCTAAAAATTGAGCCTAGCTTAAAAACGGTAGGTGTAACCCACTTTCATAGCCGCTCCCTGCTGTATAGTAAAAAATCTTTTGTCCAATGCTGGGTTGTTTAACCAATTGTGGTTATAAATGAAGAAAATGTCGGTCCCAGGGGTAATTATCCATCGAAAACGGGTATTGGTGCCCAAAACCTCAGTTACGTCATCAAACTGGATATTTGACGACAACGAAATATCGGGGGTAAAATCAAGACCTAGATTTATCTGGAATAAATTGGTGTCAAACCCACTATTTTCGGCAGTTACTTTGGTATGCCTGTACTGGCTGCCCAAATTAATACCGGGTGCTGGACGAATGGTTAAACCCAATACCAAACTTGAAATATTCCCTGTCCAAAACCCCCCGGCTTCATAGCCGATAGAGCCAGATACCTTACGAAAGGATGCGGAAGACGCCTCTAATTCGTAACCCCAATTCAAATATTTCCCTGGAACCACGATTACAGAACCGTCTCTAAGTATATCAAAATTTTCATCGAGAAGTTCAAAGTTTCTAGATATTTGAACACCTAATTCCTCACCTGATTCGAATCTGATCTCCCCTAAGGTAAACCTAAGATTTTCGGTAAGAAGTTTGTTTTCCAATGAAGTAAGATACTCATAGTAAATGCCCCATTCTATTTTTCGTATTAAATTACTTTCCTCAAACAAGGGGGCATAGTTTAACGCTGGTTGCACCCTCTTAAAACCGTTTCGTTGGTTAAACCCAACCGCTGGATCATACTCATCTCCAAATTCCCGATACGAAACCCAGGCGGACCAGGGTTGGTTGGGGAAATTAAAGCGAAATCCGCGGACTGACCTATCCAACAACGAACTGGAATTGTCTTGGGGGGAAGCGGAGTTATGCCCAACAAAAAATGCTGAGAACTGCAGTACATTATCACCCAAAAATTTGGAAGTACTCAAGGTTAGATCGGTAGCCAAAGTATTTCTATCTTGAATTGGATTACCAAACAACATATCGTTTTCGGTGCTTCTATGGGTATACAAAATGCCGATAGAACTTTCCCTCCAAAAATCGCGTCTATACCTGGCTACGGTAAAGCTTTCTGGATCCAGGTCCCCCTTTTTTCCAGTACGAACATGTATGAGTGCAATGTTATTCTTACCGATATTTCCTATGAGACGACCTCCATATTTAATTGGAATAGGCACCCCGTCTACCAATCCGATTCTTCTACTAAAATAAGGATCTACACGACTTTGAGGGGCGAATTGTAAAATTGACGAGCCTTCGAGGAAAAAATCTCTTTTTTCTGGAAAACGTAAAGGAAAACGGGTAAGGTTTATTTGTCTGTCGTCCACCTCGGTTTGTGCAAAATCAGTGTTGTATGTGAAAGAGGCGTTCAACTGGGATGTAATCTTGTAATTGAGGTCAAACCCCATATCAGCGGATTTGTCATTTATATACTGGCCTAAATCATCATCATATTCTTTTCCTATCTGTGTTATGGCATAAGGGACAACCTCTAGCCCTATTCCCTGAGATGGATTAACAAGGCCAGTAAGTATACCGGCATTCTGCGGTCGTAACAATCCCTGATTACGTCGATGACCTGTCCACAGTTGTTCTTCATTCTTACGCCGGATGGTCCTTTGGAAATTAATTCCCCAAACATCACTTTTAGGATCAAAGTTTATGCTCATGAAGGGAATCTTGATCTCGGCCGACCAACCAAAATCACCAATATGTGTCCATGATTTCCAAATACCATCCCAATCCTTATTTAATGTTTGCCCTTGTCCTGAAGAAATGAGACCATCTCCGCGTAACCCCAATGGATTGATTTCGAAAAAATAAGCCCGTCGCTTATCCATGAATGTGTCAAAAACCCATCTGAAACGATCGTCCGTTTCCAGTGATGCATCCCTCTTCTTTTGAAAAGCCTTTATACCTGATGGATTACTATCATGGCAGATTACTGCGATATAAATATTTTGGTTATCGAATGCGACCCTTATTTCTGTTCGCTCTGTAGGTTCACCACCCTCTTTCGGCTCTTGCATTAGGAAATTTCCATTGCCTGGAATATTTAACCAAAACGCTTCATCGACAATGCCGTCCATAGAAAGCTCAACACCATTGAGTAAATGTCCCTTCATTTCCTTACTATTTCCAAAGTCTTGGCTGGATCCAAGAATTGGGAAAACATACAGGGACACCAGAGCAATGGCATTTGTAACAATCTTTGTCAAGCGACCCATAGTGTGCTCTTTATGATAATTCTCTTAGCTTTATGAAGCAACCATATCCTTTAACTGGATTCCCAATGACTTCGTTGAAAGTTGGACTTCTATTAAAGAAAGAACTAATGAAATCATTAAGGCGAATAAGCTAATCCCAAAAACAAGATTAGCCCAAAAATCGAGCTCAATATAAATTAGGAACATGGTTATAACACTGAACAAAAAGCTTAAAATAGCCACGGCCTGCATATTCTTGATGATTGATAGTCGTTTACTCAACTGTTTTACTTGCAGCCCCACCGTCGGTGAAGCGGTTTCTTGAAATTTTTGGTGCAATTGTCGAATTAGTGCAGCTAT
>JBATIW010000132.1:0-4145 GCA_049668005.1 Maribacter sp. | reverse complement strand
GTCTAAGGCTTTTATCAATTCCCTGGAAGTTTTACCTTCAGTTTTCAACAGTCGAACAATCTCGTCAGTCACGAAAGTTGCTAGGTCAACATCCAACGGAATTTTTGCCTTACAAATATCACATTTGCCACAATTGGATTCCACTTTCTCGCCAAAATACTGTAACAGCTGTTTACTGCGACAAACTTTGGTGTTGTTAATATAGGTCAATATGTTTTCAATGTTCTTGACCTTTTTCGCATTAAGCGCTTTCACTTTATGGGCGAATACATTAATTGTAATATCGTCTTCGCGAGGGACTAAAAAAGTAAGCTCCAAATCGCTATTACGTTCTTTATAGGCTATGATGTCTTCCGCTTTCAAC
This sequence comes from Maribacter sp., assembly GCA_049668005.1. Taxonomy (GTDB): domain Bacteria; phylum Bacteroidota; class Bacteroidia; order Flavobacteriales; family Flavobacteriaceae; genus Maribacter_A. The sequence continues at coordinate 3,781 of JBATIW010000132.1, read as the reverse complement.
TGTCTTAGGGTCTTAAGTATTGTTTCTTCAGTAGCTCCTGCTTTTTTAGCGATCAACACCGTATTTATTTTGGTATCAAATTCAAAAACACCGCCATAGGTGCGTAATATGGTTTGGACAGTGTCAACAAGATTCCTGTTTTTCGCGAGATATGAAAGCAGTTGTTCCTTGTTGGTCAAGAACCGTAATTCGGTTTTCTTATAGAATGCCTCGGATAAGGCGAAAACAGAATTTTGGTCTAACACTCGAAATGCATTGAATGTTAGTATAGGATTCAATTTGTAGGTTTCACAAAATGCATTGAAATTCAGTTGAAATTTCGAATCGAATCCTTCACCATACGGTATTTGAAAATAATTGTTCAATTTGTTGTATACCAATTTGATAAACGGAATATCTGGCAATACACTAAGAAATTGATTTTTCACCTGATCTTCGTCACTTTTGTTGGTAAGTAGAACGGCGTTTGCGGGTGCACCATTTCTACCAGCCCTTCCTGCCTCTTGAAAGTAATTCTCGATACAATCGGGAATTTGATAATGAACCACCAAGGCAACATCGGGTTTATCTATTCCCATTCCAAAGGCATTGGTAGCGACCATGGTCTTTACTTTATTACCTAGCCACGCATCAAGTCTTTCCTTTTTCCCCTTTTTTGATAGTCCCCCGTGAAAATAAGCCGCTGAACAATTATTCATGTTCAGGTAATTGGCAAGGTCTTCGGCCAGGCGCCTTGTACGAACATAAACAATCGCACTTTTGTCGATGGAAAGACACAGTTGTTTCAATTTATACCTTTTATCCTCTTCCCAGAGGACTGAAAAAGCGATATTATCTCGGGAAAAGGAATCCTTGACAATCAACGGATTGATGAACTTAAGATTGGCTACAATATCATTCGCGACTACTTGTGTTGCCGTCGCTGTTAAAGCGATGATCGGTGCTGTGGGAATAATTTCCCTTAGTTTGGAACATTCAAGGTAAGCGGGTCTAAAATCATGTCCCCATTGCGAAATACAGTGGGCTTCATCAATCGCTATAAGATTAACATTCATTTGTTGGATTCTATCACAAACAATTTCCTGTTGCAGGCGTTCAGGGGAGAGGTAGAGAAATTTATAATTTCCAAAGAGGCAATTATCCAACAAATTGTTGACCTCTTCAAATGGAATACCTCCGGTTAATGCAATTGCCTTTATCCCTTTTTCCTTTAAAGCCTCTACCTGGTTATGGATCAAGGCTATCAGTGGCGATACCACAATACAAATGCCTTCCTTCGCTAAGGCCGGAATTTGAAAACATAGTGATTTGCCTCCGCCAGTAGGCATTAATGCCAAGACATCCCTTTCAGATAAAATCGTATCAATTATATTTTTTTGGGAACCTATGAATGATGTAAAACCCCAGTATTGCGCTAAAATGATGTTTGGGTCTTTCTGCATTAAGAAGCATTTATTTGTTCAAAAATAAACGCAACCCTTTCGATTATACTTCCTTTAGGTACTATGGTGACATCATAGGCATATTGCTCGTAGCAATTTTTTAGGCAGTTATAAATATGTAAGGATTCTTCATAAGACTCATAGCGCTCATTGTCTGTAACATGGATATCTTTCCAGGGCGGCATTAAAAATATGCGATCGTAGCGAAAGTTTTCACAAGCATCACTAAAGATAGCATCATAAGTCTGCTGAAAACAATCCATGTAAGCCAAAACATCGGGTATTCCCCGATCAAAAAAGAGTACATTGTCCTTTGCTTTTTGGGCAGTTTTGAACTGTTCAATTCGAGCATTCAAAATCTTCAAATTGAATTTCATGGGGTCTGAAACCGAAACAATGGGATTGGATACTATTTCGATCTTTTCCCCTTGGCTTTTTTCTTCGGAGGTCATAGTGCGAATAACCTCATGAAGACAATGGTAGCCATCTTTTTCCAATTTCTCAATAACCGATGTTTTACCTGTGCTGGGACCGCCTGTAATTACAATTTTTTTTGCCTTCAATCGTAAAAGATTATACATGCAAAAGTAAGGAATACCTGATCATTAAAAAATTGGTAACGAACCATTATCTTTGCATAAAAATATAACTATGAATGCAGAGCGTCCAGATGAGTTTTATAAACGTCTGAAAATACAATTGGCAGATAGTACCAAATGGCCTTCTTTATATCTTTATAAGTTTATTGTGCTTACAGATGAAGTAAAAATTAGGCAGGTTCATGAGGTATTTAACAATACAGGTGCTGTTATCGATTCAAAAAAGTCAAAGAAGGGCAAATATACCAGCCTGTCGATTACCGTGAATCTTAAGAACCCTGATGCAGTGATAGCAAAATATAAGGAGGTAGGAGCAATAGATGGGGTTATATCCTTATAAAATAGCAAATACTGCATAATTTTCGTATTTTGCAGCCGTTATAGTAATACTTCCTTATACGTATTTAAGCAAAAAAATTTAAGATTTGAATTTAGTAGAAAACCTAGAATATAATACTGAGCGACCCCAGCTCATTATTCCCGAATATGGTCGTCATTTTCAAAAAATGGTAGATCATGCCGTATCCATTGAGAATCCTGTTGAACGTAATAAAGTGGCTAAATCCATCATAGCCGTTATGGGTAATTTACAACCCCATTTAAGGGATGTGCCTGATTTTCAGCACAAGTTATGGGACCAATTGTTTATTATGTCCGACTTTAAATTGGATGTAGAATCCCCATTTCCGATAACTTCCAAGGAAGTGCTTCGCCAAAGACCAGATCCCCTTGAATACCCACAGAATTTTCCTAAATATCGCTTTTACGGGAATAATATAAAACGAATGATAGATGTTGCCGTGAAATGGGAAAAAGGCGATATGAGAGATGGCTTGGAGTATGCGATTGCCAATCATATGAAGAAATGTTACTTAAACTGGAACAAGGATACCGTTGACGACAAGGCTATTTTTAAGCACCTTTTTGAACTCAGTGATGGCCAAATTGATCTTGCGAAAAATGATGAAAGCCTTACAGATAGTGGACAGTTCCTTAAAAATAGGATAGCGAAGACACAACATAGCAGTTCTGGCAAGAAATCACAAAGAAGTAACAATCGCGGAAAAAAGCGATACTAATATTCTCACTCCTAAATGGGAACATTTAAAATTGAAGGCGGCCATCAGTTGTCTGGGGAAATTACTCCACAAGGTGCCAAGAATGAGGCATTGCAGATTCTCTGTGCAGTGCTATTAACAGCGGAAAAAATTACATTAAACAATATACCTGACATCGTTGATGTTAATAAACTTATTTCCTTGTTAGAGGATCTAGGGGTTAAGATCCAAAAGAGAGGCAAAGGTTCCTACACCTTTAAGGCCGATGATGTTAATTTGGATTATTTACAATCTGACCAATTCAAGGTAGACGGTAGAGGTCTAAGAGGCTCTATTATGCTTGTAGGCCCTTTATTGGCACGTTTTGGCAAAGGGTATATTCCTAAACCTGGGGGGGATAAGATCGGTCGCCGTAGATTGGATACCCATTTCGAAGGCTTTATTAGTCTTGGAGCCAAGTTCCGTTATAACAAAGAGGAACATTTTTACGGTGTCGAAGCCAAAAAATTGAAAGGCACCTACATGTTACTCGATGAAGCTTCGGTTACTGGAACGGCCAATATTGTTATGGCCTCGGTTTTAGCTGAAGGAAAAACAACCATTTATAATGCCGCATGTGAACCATATTTACAGCAATTATGTAAAATGTTGAACCGTATGGGAGCAAGTATCTCTGGTATTG
>JBATIW010000131.1:0-1891 GCA_049668005.1 Maribacter sp. | reverse complement strand
TTAAATTAGGAAAATTTGTTCGATTTATCCCACATCCTTTAATGATGGGGTTTGTAAATGGCTTGGCGATAGTTATATTTCTTTCTCAATTGGAATTATTTCCTAATGCGGTGCCTGCAGGGATCTCACTTACCGAAGCGCCAGGTGCTTGGTTTCAAGCCTTGTTTACAAATCTTACTTTTTGGACCATGATGGGACTTATTTTACTTACGATGGCTATAATGTTCGGATTGCCGAAGTTCACTAAAAAAGTACCTGCAGCACTTGTTGCGATAATCGTAGTGGCCACTATAACAATCCTTGGAGGGGTAGATGCGAGTACAGTTGGCTCATTTATTAGAGAAGGTGGCGGAACAGGTTTGCAAGGTGGAATGCCTACTTTCCAGATTCAAATTTTCGAATTGTTTTCTACTCTAGATGGTCATTGGGGACTAATTTTTTCGACTGCCATAATTTTAGCAGCTGTTGGTTTAATAGAATCGCTTATGACACTGAATTTGGTTGATGAAATGACTGAAACGCGGGGAAGTGGGAACAGGGAATGTGTGGCTCAGGGAAGCGCTAATATCCTTAACGGTCTGTTTGGCGGAATGGGTGGCTGTGCAATGATCGGACAATCGATAATCAATGTGAATTCCGGTGGTCGCGGAAGACTATCTGGCGCCACGGCGGCTATTGCCTTATTATGTTTTATACTTTTTGCAGCACCGATGATTGAACGTATCCCTATTGCAGCTCTTGTTGGAGTGATGTTCATGGTTGTGATAGGAACATTTGCATGGAGTAGTTTCAGAATATTACATAAAATTCCTCTGCCTGATGCCATAGTACTCATAACGGTATCTGCTATTACTGTATGGCAGGATTTGGCAATAGCGGTGATCGTAGGGGTTATTATGTCGGCATTGGTTTTTGCATGGAAAAATGCAACTATGATTCGAGCTCGAAAACATATAAAAGAAGATGGCACTAAAGTTTATACAATCTGGGGACCTTTATTTTTTGGCTCAGTACAAAATTTTAATGCTAAATTCGATCCAAAATCTGATCCCGAAAAAGTAGAAATCGATTTCATTGAATCGAAGGTTAGTGATCATTCGGGGGTTGAAGCCCTTCAAAATATCGCCAATAAATATCTGGAATTAAACAAAGACATTAAGCTAACGCATTTAAGTCCGGATTGCAAAACCTTACTATTAAAATGGAATCCTGAATTTGATCATGTGATCGAGCAAAACATAGACGATCCACGCTATTATGTCGTTACCGACGTCTTAGAGCGCGATATATAATAAAACCTAATTGGCTCGTGTAAAAGTGAAATCGACCATGCGATCCTCTCCCTTAACGTTCCCTTCTATCCATGCATGTAAAGTACCCGGTTCGGGATTTGAATAGTTGATTCGAGAAGGGAAATCATGATTCTTATTTTCAAAGGTATAGATACCTCCTTCAGACGAGATCAATTTAAAAGTAATTCCTTTAGCGTCATTCTGATTGGGAACAGCAACTTTCATAAACACCACTTTATTTCGCTGCTGAAGGGTAATAACCTCAGCAAATACCGTATCCTTTTTAACTGTGGTATAGCTAAAGGATGTAAAAGTGCTGTCATTTTTACGTGCCCAGTTTTCGTATGACTGACTTTCTGTACTGATATTCTCCCAATTGCCAATCAGCCAATTTAATTGTTCAACTTCCTCATAAACCACCTCAGAATTTTCTTCCGAAGTAAGAGTTTTTTCCTGCATTTTCTTACATGCCGTAAAACTCATTGTAATGGCAACTGTAAGTATAAATACTATAAATATTCTGTTGATTGTCTTCATTATTTTATATTTAAATTTATGCGATTCGTAAACCATCCGGCACCGAATTGTCAGGCTTCAAC
>JBATIW010000130.1:0-3958 GCA_049668005.1 Maribacter sp. | reverse complement strand
GGGTAATACAAATGCCGCCATAAAAGGTTATGAAAACTACATAAAACAATCTCCCAACGGTTTGCATGCGGTAAAAGCCAATTTTACTTTAGCGCAATTATACTTTGGTAAAGACCAAAAAGAGAATGCATTACCCTATTACAAATATGTTGCTGATTTAGGGGCCAGTGAATATGCCGAACAGGCAATGACACGAGTATGAGAGATTTATATCGGTAATAAGGACTATAATACGGCCCTCCCATATTTGGTGCGACTGGAAGAACAGGCCGATATTCAGCAAAATAGAATCTTTGCGCAATCCAACTTAATGAAAGGGTATTATGGGCAGCGTAATTATGGTCAAACTATTGCCTATGCGGAAAAAGTTCTTGCAACGCCAACCATAGATAATCGCATCAAGAGCGATGCCCATATCATGATTGCACGCTCAGCCATTCAAACCAATGATGAAAATAAGGCAGAATTGGCCTATGACGAAGTCTTGAAAATCGCAACGGGTGAAACGGCGGCCGAGGCACTTTATTATGATGCTTATTTCAAAAATAAAGCAGGACAAAATGAGGCTTCCAATGGCGCTGTTCAAAAACTTGCAAAGGATTTTTCAAGTTATAAAGAATGGGGTGGTAAGGGTCTAGTGCTTATGGCCAAGAACTTCTATGCTTTGGATGATGCCTATCAAGCCACATATATTCTAGAAAGTGTTATTACCAATTTTAGCCAATATCCAAAAATCGTTGCTGAAGCCCAAGGGGAACTGGCGATTATTAAATCAAAGGAAGCACAAAGAAATTCATCTGTTAATCCTGATGAAAATTAATCCCCAATAAAGAACACATTATGCCTAAGCAACTATACATTCTAATTGCAGTTTTCGGACTATCTCAGCTTTCCCTAGCACAGGATGAAGAACAAGACAATATTGGTACTGAGACGGTAACGGTAACCAGGGCATATACGCCAACCATATCGGATGCTTTTAAACTCAAGTCCGTCCCGAACATAAATGATTCCATCGTGCTTCAAAAAAAGAAGATTGAATATAATATTTTCTCGGTGCCGGTAGCTTCAACTTTTACTCCGACGAAAGGCAAGGCCTCTGCGGTTAATAAAATGCCTGCCCCGGAATTATTCAACTCATATGCCTCTGCGGGTGCAGGAAACCCAAGCAATGCGATGGCCAAGTTCTATACAAGTAGGTCCATTAACAGGGATGAGCGTTTGGATTTGGGTTTCAATCATAATTCATCACGTGCAACGATTGATGGAGTAGATTTAGAAAGTAAATACTCAAATACCGAAGTGGATGCCTCGTATTCCAAAAGGGATAGGGATTTGAATTGGGGCGCCAATGTTGGCCTACAGCACCAGTTGTACAATTGGTATGGCCTTCCGTCAGGTGTTTTTGATTTAGCGACGATAACATCAATAGACGAAAGACAGAATTATTTCATGGGTGAAGTAGCTGGTTATATTAATGTCGAGGATGCTTATTTTAAGAATGCCAATCTAAAATATAGAAGATTTTGGGATGCCGTTGAATCTGGGGAGAATCGGTTAGTATTTGGTACGGGACTTGAATTTCCTGTAGGTGAGGAGTCTTTCGGTATCAATATAAATATGGATTATGTTGGTGGTACTTTTGCCAATGCCAATGTAAATAGTATTACAAATGATGCTGAGATTAAATATAGTAATATTCAAGTAGGGATAAACCCAACATTGGGCATGTTGAGGGATGACCTTACATTGAATCTGGGCGTCAATATTGTTTATGGGATGGATTTGGAGAAAAGTGAAAGTAATTTTTATATCTACCCTGCTGTAACGGCTTCATACCGATTATTGGATGATAATGTTATCGCCTATGGAGGAATTGAAGGGGAATTAAGGCAGAATTCATATTACGATTTGGTCGAGGAAAATCCATTTGTTTCCCCAACGCTGGATATTCAACCCACAGATTCGCAATATGATGCTTATGTTGGTTTAAAAGGTCAATTATTACCTAATTTAAGTTACAACATTAAAGGATCCTATACAGCGGAAAATCGTAGACCCCTATTCAAGTTAAATCCTCAAAACAGTTTCAGGAGTGATGAAAAGGGATATTATTATGGCAATTCATTCGAGGTGTTTTATGATGATATCAAAACTTTGGGATTATTCGGTGAATTGAATGTAGACGTGAATCGTAATTTTACTTTAGGCATCAATGCTGAGGTATACGAATATGATACTGAGACCAATAATCCGGCTTGGAACTTACCGAATTTAAAAGGGTCATTGTTCATGGATTACCAGATCGATGAAAATTGGTACATGGGTGCTAATCTGTTTTTTATTGGAGAACGTGAGGATTTTTCCACTACTGTGGTACAAAACCCACCCCCTGGGGGAATAGATGCAACGATCATTAATTTAGAGAGCTATTTTGATGCCAACGCACATGTGGGTTATCGCGTAAACAATCAACTTTCTATTTTTGTAAAGGCCGCGAATATTGCCAATAACAATTATCAAAAATGGGCAAATTACCCGGTTCAGGGATTGCAGGTATTAGGTGGTGTAACCTATAAGTTTGATTTTTAGAGGCTTAGTTGCAGGTCGTGATTGAATTTGTTCGAACGCACCTTCCATTTTGGGCTAATATTCAAATGGATAGACGGTATAACCCCCATAAAATACCGTTTAACGAAGGAATCAAAAGCATAACCCAAAGCTCTATTTGAATTTACTATTTTAGAAATGGTTTATTGCATGGAATTATTTTGTTTGCTCTTGAAAAACATATCACTTTACTTTTGTGCACGCTTTGCACACATAGTGTCATATCCCAGAACCTGATAAAAAATCCAAGTTTTGAGGATTATGAAAATTGCCCTGGGCAATTAGGGAATTTTGATGAAGACGTTCAAAATTGGTCAACACCCACAATAGGGTCAACGGATTATTTTAACGGTTGCAGTGAGGCCATGGGCACGCCAAAAAACTTCAATGGATCACAACCTGCCGATTTTGGGGTAGGTTATGCAGGCTTATATTTATATGCACCGGACGACTATCGGGAATACCTTCAGGCCGAACTAACCGGTACCCTGAAAAAAGGAAAAAAATATAAGGTTTCCTTCTATGTGAGTCTTGCTGAAAGATCCGATTTCGCCATAAAGGAATTCGGGGTGCTGTTTTCAAAGAACCAATTGCATGTTCCAATACGGAAAGAGCTTTCAAAAATGCATTTGTACAAAGACCGCGAAAACGAATATAACTATATTGAAATAGGCTACTCCAACTTCTATTCAGATACGCAGGACTGGATTTTAGTGCAAGTACAGTTCAAAGCCAAAGGCTCTGAAAATTATATAAGCATTGGTAATTTTAAAAACAATAAGCGTACTCGTTTGTTCAAGACCAAAAGAAATGCCAAACAAGGGGCCTACTATTATGTGGATATGGTACTACTGGAATCTGCTGAGTTGTCTGATTTTGCTGAAAAACCAATGACTATTTCTTCCAATACAGGGGATAGAACAATTGAATTGGATAAAACCCATGTTTTTGAGAATGTATTGTTCAACTTCGATAAATACCAATTGTTGGAGATAGCCAAAAAAGAAGTGCAAAGAATTTACCAGTTAATGAGTCGCGATGAAATGCTATCAATTTCTATCTCTGGCCATACAGATTCGGTTGGTTCGGAGACTTATAATCTGAATTTGTCGAAACAACGCGCAAAGGCAGTTGCCGAGTATTTGGAAGAATTGGGCTTGCCAAAAGAACAGATTGTATGGCAGGGCAGCGGTGGATTAAAACCTATTGCAAGTAACGCCACGGAAGAAGGAAGAAAATTCAACAGAAGAGTTGAATTCGTGGTTACTAAAAATGACAATTGACCTTAATAGTCAGAGTACTCCGTAGGATATAAGAACATTCTATCTATATGTGATACATTGTTTTG
>JBATIW010000129.1:0-15099 GCA_049668005.1 Maribacter sp. | reverse complement strand
ATTTTTAATATTTTTATTGATTAGCTAAAGATGATCGTAAAAGGATCATCATGCAATGATGCATATCAATCGAGGATATTTTAACATTTTTAGGGCTTAAATAGGAATACGCAAATAAAAAGCATTGAAAAAAGGTAAGGTACCGGGAAAAGTAATTTTCACTTTAAACAGTACCTTACCTGACCAACTAAGCCAAACAATAGAAAAACTATTCATCCAAAACACCGAAACTAACTTTAGTGTTAACCCGGAATTCCGAAATCTTGTTGTCCTTAACTGTTACCTGCATATCTTGAACATAAACAGATTTAATGTCTTTTACGGTTTTTGAAACCTCGCTGACAACCTTTTGTACAGCGTCCTCAAAACTGACCGTCGAATTACCTAGTATTTCAATTACTTTCAATACTGCCATGATAAATTTTTTAGAGTTAATATTCATGTAAAAATATATCAGGGATAATGTAAATGAAATGATCTAAATCACCCTCCAAAATAGTATGGACTATTAAAATGGGATTTAATAATCCAACTTGGATTGAAACAGTATAAATTCATTGATATTGGTCATGTCAATTGCCCCGACAAGTTTTTTATTGGTGTCCAAAACTGGAAAGAAGTAACCCTTGTGTAGCTCTACCAAACTAAGTACGTTCCTAAGTTTTTCATTAACTAAAATCTCTTTGAAGGAAGTTTTCATAAGATCACTTACCAACAAATTTGGCTTATTCGAATTCTTAATGATATCAGCGTTCATGAGAATGCCCAATGCAGTCCCATCTTGTTCAACAATGAAATCTTTTTCAGTACCAGAAAGGATAATGTCTTTTACTCTGGCCATTGTATCATTGGGTTTTAAAAGGGTGATATCAGTTAGCATCGCTTCACTTACCGTATGCCCTTTTAATAGTTCCAATTGTTGTACCATTTTATTCTCCCCATAGGCACCAACAAAAACAAATAAGGCAATCAGAACTAGGAAAGGGTTGAAAAGCATACCGAGCAATAGAAAAACAATGGCAATTGACTGTCCTATACTTGCAGCTATTTGGGTAGCCTTGACCCGTCCCAAACTCATTGCCAATAAGGCTCTCAATACACGTCCACCGTCCATTGGAAAAGCAGGAATAAGATTAAAAATAACAAGCACTACATTGACTGCGAAAAGGTAGAAAAGAAAATTCGCCAAGGTAAGTGCATTTAAATTTTCTATGATGTTCGTTAAATTATCCCCTAAAAACTGTTGTACAGGAACGATATAATATAAAGCTAAGGCTATAACGACATTTACCAAAGGTCCTGCAATCGCCACTAAAAGTTCTTGCTTTGGTTCTTCGGGTATTTTTTCAAGACTTGCGATTCCACCAATAGGGAGCAGGGTTATCTTTTTGGTTTTTACGCCAAAATGTTGTGCGGTAAGTGCGTGCCCCAGCTCATGAAGTACCACACATAAGAAAACTACCAAAATAAGGGCAATGTTAAATAACACGGATTGTAAGTTGCCTCCTTTATTTATTTCAACAAACGCGACCCAAACAATTATAAATAAAAATGTCCAATGTACTTTGATTTTTATGCCAGATACGCTCCCCAAGTTTAAGGATCCTTTCATTGCCTAGAATTATTAGCTAAAAGTATAAACAAAGCAGTTTAAAGCAAATGACCAATATCATTTGGCTTGCTGATGGATGAAGCTATATTTAATCTAAAATAATGAATAATGGGAAGGTCTTCGATTATGGCAACACGCGTCAAAATATTCAATGAGATAAACCTTGATGATATACCTTTAGTAGGAGGTAAGAATGCTTCACTTGGCGAAATGTATAACAAACTGACTTCAAAGGGAGTTAATGTGCCCAATGGTTTTGCAACTACTTCTAATGCATTTTGGGATTATCTGACTGAAAACAAGCTGCAGAAACCCTTAACAAATGTAATGGACCAACTTGACCGTGCTCATTTTTCGAACTTGGGGAGCATAGGGGAGAAGGCAAGAAAACTTATTTTAAATGGCGAATTTTCAACAGACTTTTCCCAAGAGATAATCAATGCTTATAGAGACCTGTCCGGAAATGATCTATCATCAGTAGCGGTACGGAGTAGTGCCACTGCAGAGGATTTACCTGATGCTAGTTTTGCAGGACAGCACGATACTTTTTTAAATATAAAAGGCGAAGCCCCTTTGTTGAATGCCGTAAAAAAATGTTTTGCTTCTTTATATACAAATAGAGCTATTAAATATCGTGAAGATATGGGATTTCAACACCATGATATCGCCTTATCAGTGGGGGTGCAGTTAATGGTACGAGCCGATAAAGGCTGTTCCGGAGTTGGATTCACCATTGATCCAGAATCAGGTTTTGAGAACATTATTTTGTTATCCGGAGTCTGGGGATTAGGGGAAAATATAGTTCAAGGCGTTGTAAATCCAGATGAGTTTTATGTTTTTAAACCTACCCTTCAACTAGGTAAAAACCCTATCATCCAAAAAAAGTTGGGTGATAAAAAACTGACTATGATTTATGGGGAATCACATAGTGGGAATCCAACAATGAATATTGATACACCCTTTGCTAAACAACAACAATTTGTACTCTCTGATGAGGAAGTGATAAAATTGGGCAATTGGGCCTTTTTAATTGAAGAGCACTATGAAAAAGCCATGGATATTGAATGGGCGAAAGATGGAGTCACCAATGAACTGTTTATTATTCAAGCCCGTCCCGAAACGGTACATTACTCAGCGAATAAAAACTTTATAATTGAATATACGCTCCTTGAAAAAGGAAAATTGTTAGCAGATGGCAATGCTGTAGGGTCCAAAATAATGGTAGGTAATGCTCGTTTGTTAAAGTCTCCAAAGGATGCGGTAGATTTGGATTTTGACAGCATTATAGTCACAGACAATATAACACCGGATTGGGACCCGCTATTAAAGCAGATCGGCGGTATTATAACCAATAAGGGTGGTAGAACAAGCCATGCGGCCATAGTAGCCAGGGAATTGGGTGTCCCTGCAATCGTTGGATGCGGTAATGCCACATCTGAAATTCAGGAGGGCTTGGTCATAACCCTATCCTGCGCCCAAGGGAAAACGGGTTACGTCTACAAAGGTAAATTACCCTTTAAAACCCAAGAAATAGATGTCAGCAACATTAAGATGCCCAAAACCGAGGCAAAAATGATTTTGGCAGATCCCGAGCGCGCCTTTCAATTATCCTTCTATCCCAATGATGGCGTTGGGTTATTGCGTATGGAATTTATCATTACCCATATTGTAAAAGTACACCCTATGGCATTGGTTACTTATGATAAAATAAAAGATCCTATTGTCAAGAAAAAGATAGCTGAACTTACCAGCATGTATCAAGATAAGAAAGAATATTTCGAGGATAAACTTGCAGAGGGTATTGCCACAATCGCAGCTGCATTTTATCCAAAAGAAGTTATAGTTCGATTAAGTGATTTTAAGACCAATGAATATGCTAATTTAATTGGGGGTAAAGATTTTGAGCCCCATGAGGAAAATCCAATGCTTGGTTTTAGGGGTGCATCCAGGTATTACAGCGATTCCTATAAAAAAGGTTTCGCATTGGAATGTGCCGCGATAAAAAAAGTTCGAGAGGAAATGGGACTTAACAATCTCAAGGTAATGGTGCCATTTTGTAGAACAGTCGAGGAAGGTAGGCAAGTATTGGCTATCATGGAAAAAAATGGATTGAAAAGAGGGGATAACGGACTTGAGGTATATACCATGGTAGAGATACCAAGCAATGTGATTTTGGCTGAAAAGTTTGCAGCGATTTTTGATGGTTTTTCTATTGGCTCGAATGATTTGACCCAATTAACACTTGGGGTAGATCGTGACTCAGAGATAATGGGTAGGTTATTTGACGAAAATGATGAAGCTCCAAAGCAAATGATAGCCATGGCCATTAAATCAGCCCGTAAAACCAATACCAAAATTGGCTTGTGCGGCCAGGCACCCAGTGATTTTCCGGAATATGCCGCATTTTTGGTTGAACTTGGAATTGACAGTATTTCATTTAATCCAGATGCATTATTAAAGGGCATCGAAAATATTAACATGGCCGAAAGTCGTTTGATTTCAAAAAAGAAGCTGCCGATTGCCGAAAAATCCTATTAAAAAGTAAATGAAGGGAATAATAACGCTTACGATGAACCCAGTTGTCGATAAAGACACCGCTGTTGCAGGTATTAAACCTAATACGAAGTTACGGTGTGTTTCGCCAATTTATTATGCTGGTGGGGGCGGCATCAATGTATCCCGTGCCATTAAGAAACTAGGGGGAGAATCGCTTTGTATGTATATGGCAGGTGGACCCACAGGATCCCATTTACAACTACTGGTCTCGAAAGAAAATATAGAGCAAGAAGTTATTTCAATTGAAGGGTGGACGCGCGACAACCTTTCAGTAACCGATACCATTACCAATTTGCAGTATCGTTTTGGCGTACCAGGACCTAACGTGAAAGAAGAGGAATGGCAACAAGTATTAATGGTATTGGAAGCGCATATACAAAAAGATGATTTTTTAGTGGCCAGTGGTAAATTACCCCCTGGTGTCCCTACCGATTTTTATGTGAAAGTCTCAGAAATCACGAATAAGAAAGATGCGAAACTTATTTTGGATACTTCCGGGGTGGCATTACTGCCCAGTATGAAGGCCAAAATCTACATGATGAAACCCAATTTGGGAGAGTTAAGTATTTTATGCGGTGTCGATTTTATTTCAGCTTTTGAATTGGAATCTTTGGCCAAAAAGTTTTTGGAACAAAACAACTGTGAGGTGCTTGTGGTATCCATGGGCCCTAAAGGCGCTTTATTGGCCACCAAAGACATATTGGAACACATTCAAGCGCCCACAGTACTTCAAAAAAGTACTATTGGAGCTGGCGACAGTATGGTAGCTGGCATGGTCCTAAGTTTATTGAAAGGAAAATCCTTGATTGAAATGGTAAAATATGGAGTTGCATGTGGTACAGCGGCAACCATTCATCCCGGAACACAGCTTTGCAGAAAAGAGGATGCTGATAAATTGTACGAATGGATAGCTACCAATACTGTTAAAAAACACGCGGACTGATCTAGATCATTTCATCGAAAAAAAAAACATAATACTTTAGTCTAATTATTACTAATAAAAGTTCATTTGACATTCAGAAAAACATACTTGTTATTCATGGGGAGTAATAAGGGTTTGGATATGAAGATATAAAAGATGCTATTGCACTTGGTGATTTTTTGCCGTGGCTCGGTAAGGAGTTCGGGGAATAATCTGCTTTAAGCGTTTTTTTAGCAGAATTTATAGCTTCTGGAAACCGGCACACGGGGGTGTGCCGGTTTCTTTCAAAAACACACGGGTATTGATTTTTGTTGTCGCGAGACAATTTAGATCATCGTCAGGAAATTGATGCAATTATTTACAATAAGATCAATTGGTTAAGTTATTTTAGCAATAATGCGATTTAAAGAATTGTTTGATTGTTTTGATGAATTCAAGTTCTTGATAGGAAACGGGTAAGCGAAAGCGTACCCGTTTCTGTTTTGTAGACGATCACTAATTAAATGAATTATAAAATGGAGTACTATTTCAACAAGACACTTACGGATATGACTTTTGAAGAAGTAATTGACAAAATTACTTTGGCCCTAAAGGAACAGGGCTTTGGCATACTCACTGAAATAGATATTAAAACTACCTTGAAAAATAAATTGGACGTCGATTTCCCAAATTATAAAATTCTGGGAGCTTGTAATCCGGCATTTGCCTATAAAGCCTTATTGGCCGAAAATAAGATCGGGACCATGTTGCCCTGCAATGTTATTGTCCGGGAAACAAAAAATGGTGCTATAGAAGTTGCTGCAGTTGATCCTATTGCCTCAATGATGAGCGTTAAGAATGAAGATCTGGCAGAAATAGCCGATGAGGTTCGAAATAAGTTGAAAAAAGCGGTTACTAGTTTGTAGGGCATTCGAATGGCCATTTTTACAAATAGTTGTTTACTACCCGTTATAGGTAATCATTGGCTGACCTAAATCATTCCATCCTTTTGTTTGCAATTGTATTTTTATAGCTAGTGCTAAACAATACAATTACATGGCTTATGGATAATTTTCAGAAAGATAATTTAATCTCTTTGGATGTTGATTTACCAATATGGGAGCGCGTATTTACCGTTGCCCCATTGGTGGTTATCGGTACTAAGGAAAATGAGGGATATGACCTTGCACCAAAACACATGGCAACTCCTATGGGGTTTGGTAATTATTTTGGTTTCGTCTGTACACCCAAGCATGGTACGTATCAAAATGTTAAGAAAACAAATGGATTTACCGTTAGTTTCCCGAGACCTGATCAAATAGTTTCTACTTCGATCAGCGCATCTCCACGTACTGATATCATTTCAAAATCACAGGGTGTTATAGAGGCATTACCTACAATAAAGGCTATAAAAATAGATGCACTATTGATAAGTGATGCTTATTTATACCTGGAATGTGAGCTCTTTAAAATTGTTGATGGCTTTGATGAAAACGTCCTTATTACAGGTAAAATAATCGCTGCCTATGCCCATAAAGATTATGTTCGCCTATCTGAAAAAGATGAACAGGACCAGATCTATGAAAATCCCCTGCTGGCCTATATTGCTACAGGTCGATTCGCAAAAATCTCTGATACCTACAGTTTTCCATTTCCCAAAGATTTCAAAAGATGATTGCTATGACTACAAATATCGCAATAGAAATATTAGCCTATTTCAAAGCAAGAAATGATAAAATGGTCGATTTCTTGGAGAATTTGATACGTTATGAGTCTCCATCCAGCAGTCCCAAAGCACAAATGGAGTTGCTTGAATTCTTGGAAAGCAAACTTAAATCGCTTGGGTATTTCACCAACTATGTTCCTGGAAAAAAAACCGGGGGATATTTATATGCCAGACCACAAAATAGGGATAGAAAAAAGCCATTACAGTTATTATTGGGACATTGTGACACCGTATGGGAAAAGAATACATTGGTAAAAATGCCGATTTCCAAAAAAAACAGCAAAATGACAGGTCCTGGAATCTATGATATGAAAGCCGGGCTTACGCAACTCATTTTTTCATTACAGGCAATTCATAAAATGTCATTGAAGACATCTCTTAGCCCTATAATCCTTATAAATTCTGATGAGGAAATAGGGAGCCGTGAATCACAGCACATAATTAAAAGATTGGCTAAAATTTCTGAGCGTGCATTTGTATTGGAACCTCCTTTGGGTTATGAAGGAAAATTGAAAACCGCTCGAAAAGGCCTAGGACAATTTACCATAACGGTGACAGGAAAGGCTGCACATGCAGGTTTAGATCCTGGTAAAGGGGTGAATGCCATTGTTGAACTTTCCCATCAAATACAACGATTATTTGCCATGAATGATTTTGAAAAGGGCATTACGGTCAACGTGGGTACTATACAAGGAGGTATTTCCCCAAATGTGGTAGCGCCTCAAAGTAAAGCGGTAGTTGATGTAAGAGTATTGAATAAGGAAGATGGGGAATTAATCACAGAACGGATTTATGGTTTGAAGCCAACCATTCCTGATGTTGAGGTTAGTATAGAAGGGGGTATAGGTCGACCGCCTCTGGAGCGTACAGCCCGAAATCAAAAATTATGGCAACTTGCAAAAACCAAGGCCTTGCTATTAGGTCTGGAGTTGGAGGATGCCACTGCTGGAGGTGGTTCTGATGGCAATACTACGAGTATTTATACTGCTACACTGGATGGTCTTGGCACCACAGGTGATGGCGCACATGCTATACATGAGTTTATTTTTTTAGACCAGTTGCCAGAAAGAACAGCCTTGCTTTCATTATTGCTTTTGTCAGATTCATTGGATAATTAAAGAATTATAATCATGAACTATCAGCACATATTTACATCCTTGACTCGAATCTCCGATTTGGCTGAAAAAGAATTTCAGTTGAAGAAAATTAAAAAGGAACAATGGGCAACAGGGGATTATGTAGTTTGCCAAATAGTGAATGCAGGAAGTGAAACTTTAAAACTGGAATTGCCTAATGGTAGAATGCGTGGGATAATTGGAGGCGAGACAATTGTCGGGGCATTGGGAGAACGTTTTGCTACTTTGGAAGCTACTGGAACCTGGAGAAATGTAGAAGATGACTTAAAGATGACCATCTTAACTGGAGCCGGACTTTTAGGGAAAATGACATCCAAATCGGTATTTATACCCCAAATGATGAAAGTGGTTTATTTGGGCCATGCCTATAGAGGGAATAAAAAACTAACTATGGAGAGCTTTGTTAAACCAATTGCGATGGTTTCTTTCAAAACACCCGTTGTTCTGTTTGTCGGCACATCTATGTCAGCGGGTAAGACAACTTCGGCGCGAATAGTCACTAATTTATTCAAACAAGCTGGTTATAAAGTGGTAGGGGCGAAGCTAACTGGAGCAGGAAGGTATAAAGACATTTTGGCCATTAAGGATGTTGGTGCCGACGCTATCTATGATTTTGTTGATGTTGGTTTGCCCTCTTCAATTTGTCCAAAGAAAGAATACCAAGAAATATTAGCACAACTTTTAAGTAGAATTGAAATACAAAAAGCAGACGTGGCCATTATTGAAATTGGCGCCTCACCTTTAGAACCTTACAATGGGGATGTTGCAATTGAAGCGCTCAGAGAATATGTTAAATGTATTGTGCTTAGTGCTTCCGACCCCTATGCGGTTCACGGACTAATGGAGGCTTTTGATATTGTACCAGACATAGTAACCGGGGTTGCCAGTAATACCTTGGCAGGTAAAAGGCTGGTTGAACAACTTTGTAAGGTAAAGACCTTAAATTTAATAGATTCGACTACCACAAAAGAATTGATCCAAATCCTAACCTCTACCACTGGCTTTGATTTAATACGAACCTTACATTGAATTAAATGTTCATGAATCTAACACCGAAAGCACCTAAACCTTATATTTTATTATTGCCCTTATTTGGCATGGTACTCTTCGTTTTCTTATATAGCATGGCAGCATTGAAATATCCAGGGGGGTCCTGGGTAATGCCCCAACAAAATGGTTTCAGTTTTTGGAACAATTATTTATGTGACCTTTTAGACCATGATGCGATTAACGGAGAATTGAATAATGCCCGTTATTTTGCAAGAACCTCGTTGGGAATACTTTGCTTGAGCATTATGGTATTATGGAATTACCTGCCTAATCTGTTTAAGGGGAAAAGTCTCAATAAAAATATTATGTGGCTATCGGGTATAGCATCTTTGGTTGCTACCGCGTTCCTGTCTTCAGGAACCCATGACCGCACCGTATATATCGCTGGTTTTTTCGCGGTAATAGCGTTTTTAACATGTTTTGTTGAACTTTTAAGGGCTAGACATATTAAACTCCTTGTATTTGGTGTTGGTTGCCTCATCATCTTTTTGGGGAATTATTATATTTATGAAACTGGAACATATCTTCGGTTACTTCCGATAATTCAAAAAATAACATTTATAAGTTTTATCATTTGGTTTGTTGTGTTGGATGTCTTCTTTTATCGAAAGTTGAAACTGGATTTTGCCAAAAAATTGGAGTTGTCTTGAAATAGAAATAGGCTGATAGTTATTAAGCAATGGTCTAAGGATTATTTTGGCTCTCTTATGGTTTTGTTGCCATCTTTTTTTCGTAACTTTAAAAGAATGGCCGTTAGTTTATAATAGGAAAATCCACACTCTCTAATTTGTTTTTTTTTATAAATTATTGGTCCAATTCACTCAGATTTGTCATAAGATATTTACCATTGGATTGTCCAAATTGGTAAAAACAAAACTTAAAATCTAAACTATGAATCCTTTAATTTTATTTACCCTCGTATTTGGTATAATCCTCTTGGCAGGAATTCGAATTGTCTATGAATACAAAAGAGCCTTGAAATTCCGTTTTGGAAAATACATCAAAACATTACAGCCAGGTTTTAGATGGATTATCCCCTTTGTTGAGACTATTCAAATAGTTGATATCAGGGTTATTACCATAAATGTGGTTTCCCAAGAGGTTATGACTGAGGATAATGTGCCTTGTAGTATTGATGGAGTGGTTTTTTTCAGGATAAACGACCCTGAGAAGGCGGTGTTAGAAGTTGAGGAATTTGCATTTGCGATTACCCAGCTTTCCCAAGCTGCACTCCGCGATGTTTGTGGAAAAGTTGAATTGGACACGATTTTATCGAAACGTGAGGAAATGGGCAAGAACATAAAGTCCATTGTTGAGAAAGAAACGCATGAATGGGGCATTGAGATCAAGGATGTGAAAATCAAGGATATTCAATTGCCAGAAAACATGAGACGCATGATGGCCAACCAGGCTGAAGCCGAAAGATCAAGAAGGGCCCGTATTATTCTCGCAGAAGCGGAAGAACAAGCTGCTGGCAAGCTATTGGAGGCAGGTCTGCAAATAGACAAATCGCCTTCGGCCATTAAATTGAGACTTTACCAGACCTTATCCAATATTGCCGCAGAAAAGAATTCTACAATTCTATTCCCATTTCCGGAAGAGGTATTGCCTAGGAAGACCAAAAAAGAGGATTAATTAGCGGGTTCAAGATTATTATTGCCTGTTTTGACGTTGCTAAGTATTCTGATGTATTTCAAAATTTTTACTTTGAGATGCGTTTTCCCCATTTAATAAATTCATACCAAACAACAAATAGGAAGCCTGTGACAATACTAATTGATAGTTGTGATACATCTAAAGTTTCAAATTCGAAGAAACGGGTCAAGGGGTCTACAAAAAGTAACAATCCAGTACTTAAAACGGTAATGCCGATGATAAGTGGCACTAAATTGTTCTTGTACCTCATTGTTGTGAACATGGAAAAGTAAAAAGAACGGTTGACAAGTGTTAAAAATATATTCGAGGAAATAAGAACGGTAAAGACCATGGCCCGGGTAATCCCTTCAGTATATCCTTGATATACACTATATTGATAAATAAGCAATCCACCAGCTGTGATAAGTAATCCTTGAACGATACTGGTAATCAGTTCCTTCCATTTGAAAAATGTAGTCGTAAAGGGTCGAGGTTTTTGAATCATGGTATGTTTTTCCATGGGCTCGTTCTCATAGATAATGGAACAGGTAGGTCCCATAATCAACTCCAATAATATAACATGTACTGGCGAGAAAATATTGGGATAGATCCATCCCAAGGCAAGAGGGAGGAAAACCATTAATATAATGGGTATATGAATTGAGATGACGTATTGTATCGCTTTCTTTAGGTTGGCATAGATTTTCCTACCCATAGCGACGGCATCCACCATTTTGGATAGGTCGTCTTCCATCAAAATCAACGATGCCGATTGTTTGGCGATCTCAGTACCTTTTTGCCCCATTGCTATCCCTATGTGCGCTGCTTTGAGTGCCGGCCCATCGTTTACCCCATCACCGGTCATTGCCACGATTTCACCTTTGGATTTTAAAGCTTCAATAATTTTGAGTTTGGCATCTGGAAACATTCTTGTAAAAATATGTATGTCCTTCATAGCCTCCTGTAATTCTCTACCTTCCAACTTAACGAGAGCGTCGCCATCCAAAATTTCTTGATTCCCGTTGAATTGAATCTGTTTTGCAATCGCCTTGGTAGTGATGGGATTGTCACCTGTAATAATTTTCACAGCTATCCCTGCCGTTTCAAAATCGTCAAATACCGTTTTTATATTATCCTTCGGGGGGTCATAAAAAGCTACTATTCCTTTAAACTGAAAATTAAATTCTTGCTGTCTCGCTGGAAAATCACTGCCTTTGAACTCTGCCTGTCCAACACCCAATAATCGATATCCTTCTGTAGCTAATTTGTTAATAGCATCTTGTAGTTGTCGTTTTTCAGTTGTATTTAGATTGGAAATTTCAATAAACGCCTCTGGCCCACCTTTCGCAGCGACAATGCGATTTCCTAAATCATCCTCAAAAATATGGGTCATCATGGGCGGATTGCCCCCTATGGGATATTCATGCACCATTTTGAATTTATGGCGTTGATCGGTATGAACCATTTTGGAATAGGCATCATGTAAGGCCATTTCCATTCGGTCAAAGGGAATGGGTTCACTGGCCCACATAGCTAGTTCCAAAAGTTCTTTTTCCGGGGCACCAAAGGCATCTTTTGGGTTTATTATTTTATTGGAGACCATTACGAATATTTTGGCCAAATCCATTTCATTTTTAGTTATAGTGCCTGTCTTATCAACACATATAACTGTAGCGCTGCCCAAAGTCTCTACCGTTTTCATCTGTTTTACCACTATCCCCATTTTCATTAATCGCCATGCTCCCAAGGCCATGAAGGTGGTGAACGCTACTGGGATTTCTTCTGGGAGAATACTCATGGCCAGGGTAAGGGCCTTTAACAGACTGTCGAGAACATTAGAGGTATTGGCATAATTAATGCCCCATACTATCAAGAAAACCACAATTCCGACAGCGGCCATTCTTTTCACAAAATTATTGATCTGAATTTCCAGAGGAGTTTTTTCCTCTGTAATGGTCTCCAGGCTTTTTCCAATTTTGCCCAAGTGGGTCTCATTGCCGATAGCGGTTATGTTGGCAATGGCCAATCCACTAACTACGGTTGTGCCTCGATAAATTTTATTTTCATCCTTCGTTTTATCCTTATAGCGGGGTAAGGATTCGCCTGTTAGAATTGATTCATTCACCGAAAAATCGTTGGAATGCACAATAGTACCATCGGCAGCAATGGTTGCCCCTTCCTCAACAATAAGACTATCCCCTAGGACAACATCCTCAATCGGTATTTTTTCGGCCGTTCCGTTTCTGATCACCTTGCATTGGGGTTGGCTAATTACCTTTAATTTTTCAAGGGCATCTTGGCTTCTGGAATCCTGGTACAACGAAATGGCCGATACCAGTAAAATGGCCGCAGCTAGAAAAATACCGTCACCAATATTACCCACAACAAAGTAGATGCTGGATGTTACCAGCAGTAAGATGACCATGGGTTCTTTGATCAAACCTGTGATGAGCTTGAATAAGGGATTCTCTTTTTTAAATTGAAGTTCGTTACGCCCGTATTTTTTCCTGGAGAGAAGGACTTCTTCAGTGGTCAAACCTTTTACGTTAAAATTTGCTACGGACATATCTTTAAACTGATTATTACCAAACTTATTTACGGTATGGACCCAGCGGGTTCCGAAATCAAGGCCCAACCTATAGGAACTGTACCAAAGATATGAACTCAAATCAGCAACATTCAAATGAATGTTGAAATTGTTATTTTCATTTTGATAATTCCTTTTGATTTTGGTATAAATACCACATACCCCATAAACCGTAAAATATTATAAATGCTAAAATAATTGGAAAGGATACATATTTATCGGGATTTAATGTAATGACATCTCGTCCAACATATATGGTAAAAAGATGAACAATTGGCCAATATACACTGATTGCTAGGCTACCAAACATAGCATAAAGGCCCCATTTTTTTCCTTTGAGCAATCCGATGATTCCTGCAATCAATAAGGGGATATATATAACCGTATCAGAAAATGCGAATCCTTTCCCATAGGCGATGCCGACTTTACCTACTTCTTGTTCAGATTCTTGTGTTCCCAATGCTATTGCCAAGTCATAATTAATTAAAGAAAATGTTTGACCTACAATTAAAAAGACACCCAATAGAATGCCTATCGAAATGAGGGACCAAAATCCGATTCTTCTTTTTTTGTTCATATTAATTGGAATCAACAACACTACCTGAGCCGGTTATGTTCGAGTTTACAGCGGGATTCCCCTTGTAAAAAACGGTTCCCTTACCGGTTATGGAAACATTCAATTCATTATTGACTAATACCTCGGAATCACCAACACCCGTGATGTTCACATTGCAATTATCCGATTCTAATTCAAAAGCCTTAACATTCCCAACCCCAGTAAGTAAAATATCAAGACTAGTGCTGCTTCCATCTTTTCAGAGTTTTTTTTCAATTTTGTTACAATGTATTAAGATGCCCGACCAATTAAAATGATCTGCATCACGTTTACAGGTGATATGGATAGAAAAATGTGTTTGGGTATCAAAAAATAGGGAGAGCGATTATATCGCCAAGCGTCGCGTTTGGTAAAAAAGTACTAAAACAACAAATCTAAACGCAGACTACCCCATATGATATGCCAGAATAGGTAATAGAACAATCTTAAAGCAAACATCGAAACAAAATCATATTGCCTAAAAGCCCACAATTGTAGCATATTAAAAAGAAAGAGATTAACCCATACAGTAATCAGGGCCCAATTGGGATATGGATCCATAATGACTTGGTAGGTAGGTTCAAGGAGGGCAACAATTACCATTACCACCCATACAAGCGCAGGATTGGCTGTAGTTTTAAATATTGCATTGAAAAGGAATAATAGTACGGCAAGTGGCAACAAATGAAAAAGTACTTCCACTAAAAACCCCATAGCTGGGTAGAACAATAGTGATTCGGGGTAAGGTATATTCATATCCGCTGGATACACGATCTGCCAATCGACAAGGACGGCAATCGAAACAAATAATAGAACTGGCAGAGCAACCCAAAGAAATGCCATGCCCTCCTTTTTTTTATAGACTACAAAGCCCTTGTCGATTAGTAGTAAGGCAAAGGCCGCTATTCCCAAAATGGAGATAACAACGGCAAACACCCAAGGGGTCACACTGCCCAGAAATCGTTCAAAAATGAATTTGTTCGAGTAGCTCAATAGGCCAACTAGGCTAATGAACACCAACACAAGCAGTAAAAGAGTCCTGAATTGAATGCTTTTATAGACTAAGGTGGATTTTAACTTAGGCATATGGTAGTTTCTTGGTTTATTCCTTGAAAACCATAGAACGTCGGCTAAGCCACCAAACGATCAATACGCCAAGTACACCCAAAACCGACATGATTACGGCAAAATAAAGCCAATCCCATTCGGTATAATTCAATGGTCTATACTCTGGTTTATGATCAAAGTCTATCCATGGGCCAAGACGCCCCATCACAAAAATTAGTACACGAAATGCATGT
>JBATIW010000128.1:0-4821 GCA_049668005.1 Maribacter sp. | reverse complement strand
ATTACAACCTTAGCTTTTTATCCTTTATTCTCTTTATAGCAACCATTGCGACAATGGTGCAATTGGTAGAAATAGTGGTTGAAAAATTTTCTCCAGCACTCTACAATTCCTTAGGTATATTTTTACCATTAATCGCTGTAAACTGTGCAATTTTAGGAGGTTCATTATTCATGCAGTCTCGAGAAATAGCTTCTTTGGGATTAGCTTTTAATTATGGTGTAAGTTCCGGTATTGGTTGGTTCTTGGCTATTTTGGCCATTGCCGCCATTCGTGAAAAAATAAGATATTCAAATGTACCTGCTCCATTAAGAGGACTTGGTATTACCTTTATCATTACAGGTTTAATGGGAATCGGTTTTCAAAGTTTTGGTGGTATGTTGACTGGCGGAGATGAGGCTGCACCGGTTGAAGAAAAAACCACTGCCGAGAAGATTGAGAAAATCGAGGATGAAGCAAACAAAAAAGAGATCGATGAAAAAGAGATCTCATATAATGACGCTATAAACAAGTAAAAATGATTTTAGCTACAAGTACAGGTGGAACTATTTTGATTACGGTAATATCGTTCCTAATTCTTTTATTATTGTTGGTTGCACTTTTGTTGTTTACAAAAGAAAAATTATCACCTTCAGGACCAGTTACCATTACCATTAATGGTGAAAAGAAGGTTGAAGTGGGTTCTGGAGGGTCATTGCTTTCTACTTTGGGCAATCAGAAAATATTCCTTCCTTCCGCTTGTGGTGGTGGTGGTACCTGCATTCAATGCGAATGCCATGTTTTAGCCGGAGGTGGAGAGGCTTTGCCTACAGAAACGCCTCATTTCTCGAAAAGAGAACTGAATGAAGGGGCTCGTTTGGCCTGTCAGGTAAAGGTGAAACAGGATATGGAGATTACCATTCCTGAAGAGGTTTTTGGTATTAAGAAGTGGGAAGGTACTGTAGTTCGTAATTACAATGTAGCTTCATTCATTAAGGAATTTGTCGTCGAGATTCCTCAGGATATGGGCTATAAGGCAGGGGGGTATATTCAGATTGAGATTCCACCATGCGAGATCAAATATGCCGATATAGATATTACGGCACACCCTGAAGAACATGAAACTCCCGATAAGTTCAAGAATGAATGGGATAAATTCAATCTTTGGCCATTGATAATGAAGAATCCTGAGACGGTTGAAAGGGCATATTCTATGGCCTCTTTCCCTGCAGAAGGTAGAGAGATCATGTTGAACGTGCGTATTGCTACCCCACCATGGGATAGATCTAAGAATGGTTGGATGGATGTAAATCCTGGTGTCGCTTCTTCCTTTATTTTCGCACAAAAACCAGGGGACAAAGTAGTTATTTCAGGGCCTTATGGTGAGTTCTTCATCAATGAGTCAGACTCCGAAATGCTATATGTAGGAGGTGGTGCAGGTATGGCGCCAATGCGTTCGCATTTATATCATTTATTCAAAACATTAAAGACTAACCGAAAAGTAACCTATTGGTACGGGGGTCGTTCAAAAAGGGAATTGTTCTATTTGGATCATTTCTATCGATTGGAGAAAGAATTTCCAAATTTCAAATTCTATTTGGCACTTTCTGAGCCCATGGAAGAGGATAATTGGAAGGTAAAAGCCGATATTGATGCTCCAGGAGACGGTTTCGTTGGTTTTATTCACAATTGTGTAATAGACAACTATTTAAGCAAGCATGAGTCCCCTGAGGATATTGAGTTGTATTTCTGTGGGCCACCTTTAATGAACAAGGCTGTTCAGAAAATGGGAGAGGATTATGGTATCCCTGATGAGCATATTCGCTTTGATGATTTCGGTGGGTAATTCGAAAATAAAATTGAAACAACTAAAAACCGATACATTTAATATCGGTTTTTTTAATATGGGATGTTTATGAAACCCTTGTCTGAACAAGAATTACATAACTTAGCTATGAACATCGTAGGGCGACAGCTTGAAGCCGAGGGCTATGAATTCATGGGCGTGAATAGTAAGCCGAAGAAGAACCCCCAATTTGTTTGTTTAAAAAATAAACAGTTACATTTTATTGTTGTGCGCAATGTGGTTTTCCCCCAAGACCCAAAAAAATATGATATGACCTTAATGTTGAAAATGAAAGATCATGCGATAAAACATGAAGGTAAAATTTTTTATGCAGGGGTGGGATTGTACAATGCGGTAGACCAAAGCTTACCCGTATTCTTAAATGAGGAATATATTGTTGATTATGACGGACTTATTGAAATATAGATTTAATAACGTGGCATGCTTGCTATTGTTTGTTTTTTTGGCTTCCTGTAAAATAGATCCCGAACAGTTTATTAAGAATACAAATGTTGGTGGGGCTTTGGGGACTTCGTACAGTATCATTTACTTATCTGATAAGGAATTGGATTTTCAACGTGAAATTGATTCTGTATTTAGCGAAATGAATCAATCTTTATCCACCTATATTTCCACTTCCGATATTTCAGAAATCAACCAAGGAAATACTGATATTACTGTTGATCATATGTTTCGGGAGGTATTTGAACTTTCGAAAGAGATTTATTCAAAAACCGATGGCTACTTTGATCCTACCGTAGGTACACTAGTGAATGCATGGGGTTTTGGACCTGGCAAAAAGTTATTGATGGATAGTACTAAAGTTGATAGTATTATGCCTTTGGTTGGCCTGGACAAAGTACAATTGAACGAAAATAATAAGATCGTAAAAGAACGGCCCAATATTTATATGGATTTTAATGCCATTGCCAAAGGTTACGCCATTGATCGTTTAGCTAAGATGATGGATGACAAAGGGATTGATGATTACCTCCTGGAAGTTGGTGGTGAGTTGGTAGGCAAAGGCCTCAATAAAATTAAGCAAAAACCGTGGGTAGTGGGGATAGATGACCCACAGGTCATAGAAGGACGTAGACTTAAAAAAATGATACAATTGGAAGATAGAGCCTTGGCTTCTTCCGGCAATTATCGAAAGTTTAGGATAGACTCCGCCACAGGAAAAAAATATGTGCATACCATTGATCCCAAAACAGGGTATACAAAAAATGCAAATACCTTGGGAGTGACAGTTTTGGCCAATTCATGTGCAGTGGCAGATGCCTATGCCACGGCTTTCATGGCTATGGATTTGAATAAAGCCATGAGCCTGTTAGCCAATCAAAAAGAGTTGGAAGCTTATGTTATTTATTTGGATAAAGACGGGCAAACAAAGGAGTTTATGACCGAAGGTTTTAAAAAAGTGGTTCTGGACTAATTTTTTTTCACAAATGGAATGATTTCCCCCTTGGCTAATCTGTATTCGTCAATTTCCCCTTGTGACAGATTTGCGGTAAGATTCACTTCAGCTACCTCAAACCCAATAGTTCTGAGCTTATCAAAATAATCCCTCCCATAAATGCGAACATGGTCATACTGGCCAAATATTTTAGCCCGTTCATTTTTGTCGGTTATGGAGTTATCTTCAAAAGTATGATTCCTTTTCAAATCCTGGGGAATTTGAAAAATCCCCCATCCGCCAGGTTTTAGAATACGAAATAGTTCTTGCATGGCCTTTGCGTCATTGGGAATGTGTTCCAATACATGATTGCAAAGTATTACATCGTAGGTGTTATCCGCGAATGGCAGGTCGCATATATCCGCTGTTACATCCGCTAGTGGTGAATTTAAGTCGGTTGTGGTATACTCCAGGTTGTCCAGCTTCTTGAATCGTTTATAAAAGGCTTGTTCGGGGGCAAAATGCAAAACTTTTAGGTTTGCAGTGAAAAAGTTGGTATAGTCCCTAAGAAATAACCACAGTAATCTATGGCGTTCTAATGATAGGGTAGAAGGTGATAGCACATTTTCCCTTGGCCTTTCATATCCGTAGGGTAAAAAAGTCCTGAACTGTTTTCCATCTATTGGATCAGTATATTTGCTTCCCTTTAACCAGAGGGCCATTACTGGCCTTATCCAATAACTCAATTTTATAAGTAAAGGTCTTGGAATTGAATTCAGGAAAAATTTGAAAAGCTTTTTCATTTTGTTATTCTTGCGAAAGCAAGAATCAGTGATTCGGTGCTATAGTTGAATTTTCTTTTGTCGAAATTCATCCTCTTCATCACTTTCGATGCCTAATGCCTCATAAATATATTGAAAAGTGGATAATAGTTCTGGCTTTCCGTTCACTATGGCAACATTATGTTCAAAATGTGCACTTGGCTGACCATCGGCGGTTAGTATAGTCCAGCCATCCTTAAGTTGCTTAATGTTTTTTGTACCCATATTGATCATAGGCTCAATGGCAACGACAAGACCTTCCATGAATTTTTTGCCTTTTCCACGTCTACCATAATTAGGCATTTCCGGACCTTCGTGCAGCTTTGTTCCCAAACCATGACCTACTAATTCACGAACAATACCAAAACCATGACTTTCACAATAATTCTGAATGGCATAGGCCACATCACCAACTCGATTACCTACTTTAAATTCCCGAATGCCTAAATAAAGTGATTCTTTGGTGACTTGTAAAAGCTTTCGTGTTTCTAGTGCTACTTCACCTACCTCGAAGGTATAGGCATGGTCACCATAATAACCATGTTTCAATGCGCCACAATCAACGGAGATAATATCACCATCTTTCAAAGGTTCGCTAGTGGGAATACCATGTACCACTTGGGCATTGGGACTCATATTCAAGGTATTGGGAAAGTCATACATGCCCAAAAAGCCTGGCTCTGCCCCTTGGTCCCGAATAAATTCTTCGGGAAGGTTATCTAAAAAAAGAGAATTGACCCCTGGTTTGATTTCCGAGGCCAACATGCCCAATGTTCTAGAAA
>JBATIW010000127.1:0-1914 GCA_049668005.1 Maribacter sp. | reverse complement strand
TAAAACACCTGCCTGCGGCAGGCAGGCGCGACTAATCCTATACAAACACCTTAGCAATAAGCTGAAAAATAAATAACTACTCCAATAGCCATTATTAGGTTCAAAAAAAATGTATATAGTTTGTATTTTTAAAACTAAATAAGTTTTGACTACATGAATCCTTCTCTTTATCGAATTTGCAAATCAAGCAAACAAAGTTTTGATTTAACATCGGCCGCTGACCAAGCTTATCTTTATGATCTTGTAAGCCGTGTTAAAAGTTTTCCACTTGAGGAAATTATAAAGATCGGTAACGACAGCTCTACGCCCCTTTAGTTTCGTATAGCGGCTAAAATTGCCGATTCGAAAGAATATATTGAATCGTGCCCCCATACATTGAAAATAGGAGTTGTTTTCGCCATGTGGGGAGAACAAAATCGCCTTCAAAAGAAGAGCGAGGTCAATCCTAATGGGGAAGACTTATTAAATGTAAAAGTAGATCAACTTGCTTGGCTTTTTAAAGGGTCGAACATTGGTTGGAAACTATATGCGGTAGATGACGGTTGTCCTCATGGTAGCGGAACTATGGCAGAATCCATTAGAAAAGCATCTGAATATGCAGATCAAATAGCGGTCCTATTCCTGGAAAAGGCATTACCAGCTGATAAACCTCCTCTAAAAAATCTAGCCTCAGCAGATGATTCCCGAAAAGGAGGTGCGATTCTTTTAGGGTGTGCGAAAGCTCTGCAGGACGGAGTAGATTTGATAATTTACACTGACCCAGATAACTCAGTGCATTTATCTCAAATTGGCTTGCTTCTTAGACCTCATTTAGAAGAAGGTTTTAAGGTAGTACTTGGAAATAGAAAAGACCCCAATGCCGTTTTGGTTAAACAAGAAAACCGTTGGGGCATTGGCATTAAAGCGCTTCGGCATATGCAGCGCATGATCGGTGTAAGTATCTTTTCAAGGGATATCCGTGATTCCCAGGCGGCTTTTAAATTGTATCATAATGACATTTTATCGGAAATTCTCAAAAATCCTTCAGTGTACGACTTCTCTTTCGATTCTGATTGGATTGCCTGTGTTATAGCAATGGAGGAAGAATTTGCAAAAGTTCCTTTTGCATTTATTGATTCTTTCGCTGAATCAGCTTCCATTGTACAAGGGCCAATGACCACTTGGGAAACCTTATTGAAAGGTTTGGTAAAAGCTGTTCGGGCAAGAAAGATTCCCCATAACGAGGAAATGGCCAAAATCGTTATGGAGCAAATAGGCAGTCACCACGACTTAGACCTCTTGATCAATGATTTGCCTGAAGAACTTGTGGATGTTGAAGATAAAGATTTAGGAAACCCAGAAATCATGTCGCCAAAAGAAATGGGGGCGTGGATCAAAAGCCGGAAATTGAAAATTAATTACCCGACTGTTGGTAAACCAGATCAAAAAAATGAATAAAAAAATATTGATAGTATGTGCATTATTGGTTCTAGGCGCTTGTAGAAATAATGCGGAGAAACCTACAAAGCAAATTGGTACTCCTAATTCAGCCGAATTGACATTCAGCTCTTCTAACAAAGAACTTGAAAATGCGTTTTATTGGGCTAAAGAAAAGGCGCTGTCGTTCGCGCATGATGAAAACGACCCAGTAGGAGCCTGGTATGAAGCTGCCCTCCCAAATAGAGAGGCATTTTGCATGCGGGATGTGTCACATCAGGCAATTGGGGCTGAAATCCTAGGTCTGAGTAAACACAATTACAATATGTTCTTAAAATTCGCCCAAAATATAGATCCCGAAATGGATTATTGCTCGTACTGGGAGATCAATAGGCATGATAAACCCGCACCTGTGGATTATGAAACTAAAAAAGATTTTTGGTATAATCTACCGGCAAATTTTGATGTTACCTATAATGCCTATCGCCTATATGAATG
>JBATIW010000126.1:0-3269 GCA_049668005.1 Maribacter sp. | reverse complement strand
CCCGAATGCCCTGGTGTGGACCATAACTACTGGTTATCCACCAGCGATAAATTCCTTAGTAATCCATTTAACCTTGAATCGATTGGAAAAGTCAAAGGATTTTATAGAGGAAGTCGAGGAATTTATTGATGATCACAGTAATCACCTCCGCAGTTATTTGTCAAAAATTCCTGTGTCGAACGTCAATACCCCATAAATGTCAACAAAGACCACTTTATATAAAATCTTATGATAAATCGCAGGAGGTATATTTATTCATTGAGTTCATTGATTTTCCTTCTTTTTTTAGTGTCATGCCAAGAACAAAAAGAAGCTATTGAACCTAAAAAACCGAACATACTTTTTATCCTAGCAGACGATTATGGTTATCATGATTTAAGCGGTACTGGAAGCAATTTCTATGAAACTCCGAACATTGACCGAATTGCAAAGGAGGGCATGACTTTCACCAATGGTTATGCTACTTGTCAGGTATGCAGTCCCTCAAGGGCTAGTATAATGTCGGGCAAGTTTCCCGCACGTCATGGCATTACCGATTGGATAGGTGCTCCCACAGGGCCCGATTGGCGAAAAGTAGGTAGGTTCAACAAACTTCTTCCTCCGGATTATGAGCATAATCTATCACATAACATGATTACTTTGCCCGAGATGATGAGATCCAGCGGTTATAAAACCTTTTTTGCAGGAAAATGGCATCTTGGCGGTAAAGGGTCATGGCCGGAAGACCATGGTTTTGATATTAATAAAGGGGGTTGGGATTCTGGAAGCCCAAACGGAGGGTACTTTTCACCCTATAAAAATCCAACTCTTGAAAATAAGGAAGATGGAGAGAATCTTTCTATGCGGCTTGCCAAAGAAACTGTTCAATTTCTAAAGGAAAACAATCCAAATGCCACTGGCAAGCCTGTATTTGCTTTCTTATCTTTTTACGCCGTTCATAGCCCTATACAGACGACACAGGAAAAATGGGCCAAATACAGACAGAAAGCCATGGATATAGGAATAGCGGATCAAGGATTCAAAATGGGGCATTTTCTGCCCATTCGACAAGTACAGGACAATCCGGTTTATGCAGGGCTTGTTGAAGCGATGGACGATGCTGTTGGAACGGTCCTTAATACATTGGACGAATTGGGTCTTGATGAGAACACCATTATCGTGTTCACTTCTGATAATGGCGGAGTTGCTGCCGGTGATGCCTTTGCCACGTCAAATTTACCACTGCGTGCCGGAAAGGGGTACCAATTTGAAGGTGGTATACGGGAACCCTATTTCATAAAAGTCCCAGGCTTGACCAAAGGTGGTGAACTGTCCAACATCCCAGTTACAGGAACAGATTTTTACCCAACTTTACTTGAACTGGCCGGACTTGAATTAAAACCAGAAGAACACCAGGATGGCGTAAGTCTTGTGCCACTATTTAAAAACCAGTCAATAATTGAAAGATCCCTAATTTGGCACTATCCACACTACGGTAATCAAGGCGGGGAGCCCTCCTCGATAATCCGTAAAGGGGATTGGAAACTAATTCACTATTATGAAGACGGGAGAGAAGAGCTATACAATTTAAAGAATGATTTAGGGGAAAATATGGATGTCGCTAAGGAACAACCTGTACTGGTACAACAATTGAATAAGGCCCTATTTGAATATTTAAACGAGGTCGGTGCCCGGTTTCCTGAGCAAGATCCTGAATATGATGCAACCAAGGAGCAGGCATATCTGAAAAATGTAATTGATAAGAAATGGCCACAGCTGGAAGAACAGCGAATGGAATTTTTGTCTGAAGACTTTGACCCTAATAATAAGTGGTGGGGAAGTCAGTTGACCAAAGATTAATTCAAGCTCTTGAGCTATTAATCATTATACTTTAGTTGAATATACACTGGAAAATGGTCGCTATAACCCCCAATGTATTTGCGGCCAGCATACGTACGAAATGGTGTTCCTTTGTATTTTCCTTTTCTTTCAGTTAATAGTATATCATCAAAAATATTGGCATGGGCGAAACTATGTGTGCCTTTCTCATAATTGAAAAAATTATGGGAAACCAGAATCTGGTCGAACATACTCCAGCTTCTTCTGTAATTGGCACTCCCCCGTTCAGGAGACCTAAGTTTTTCCATGGGATTATAAAGATTAGAATCCTTTACCAACAATTGTATGCTATTAGAATCGGGATTATCATTGAAATCGCCCATGATGATGTAATTTGGATTAACATATTGCTCCTCAATCCGGGTCATTCTAAGTTTAATGGTCTTTGCTGCCTCTACCCTTTTATAATCCGTTTCTTTATCCCCAGCACGCCTCGATGGCCAGTGGTTCACAAAAACATGTACTTCCTCACCATTCAGCTTACCGTGTACATATAGAATATCACGTGTAGTATCCCTTTCACCTTGAGCATTGTATACCATCAACGCAATAGGCTCAGAAAACAAAACTTCAAAATAATCTTTATGATAGAGCAAGCCTGTATCTATGCCACGTTCATCTGGTGAGTTATAATGCACATAATGATAAGCTGTTTTTTGTAAAGGCTCAGCATTGATCAAGTCTTGTATCGCCTTTTCATTTTCCACCTCGGCAATCCCGACTAAGACAGGCGGTCTTTTTGTTGAATCCAAACCGATTTCTGAGATGGTCTTCGCTAATTTAAAAACCTTTTTCCTGTATCGTTTTGGTGTCCATTTTTTAAATCCCTTTGGAGTAAAATCATCATCCATTGTTTTAGGATCATCAATTGTACCAAAAAGATTCTCAAGGTTGTAGAATGCAATCGTATGAAGAATAGGTTTCTTTTTTTTCTTGAAAAGTGAAAATACCATGCATTTTTTTTAATGGATTCAAATTTACGAAAATAGCTCGGTCAGTATTACGTAAATTTGCATATTAATTCAACCCATGATAGAAAAGAAATCCATAGATTACGAAAAAGCTGTCCTGATTGGTGTCATCAATAGAACGCAAAATGAAGAAAAGGTAAACGAATATCTTGATGAGTTGGAGTTTCTAACTTATACTGCCGGAGGCGAAGTCACAAAGCGTTTTGTACAACGAGTAGATATGCCTAATCCCAAGACATTGATAGGGAGTGGTAAAATGCAAGAGGTAGAGCAATTTGTTGAGGAGCATGAAATAGGTTCTGTCATCTTCGATGATGAACTTACACCCGGGCAACAACGAAATATTGAAAAGCAATTACGCTGTAAGATTTTAGACCGTACAAGTCTGATCCTCGATATTTTTGCACAAAGGGCACAAAC
>JBATIW010000125.1:0-4082 GCA_049668005.1 Maribacter sp. | reverse complement strand
GGGGTAGTGGTGTGGGCCCTGAAATATGTAGATAGTAATTTTGCGGCTTTGGAGATCTCTGCCCAGCCCCTTATTGTTCTTTTGATGATGTGGGTCCTGCAAGGGAAAAAAATACAAGCCAGCTCCTTTGTTGGGATTGCGCTGGGCATAATAGGAATGTATTTGCTTATTAACCAAAAAGCCGTCCTGGAGCAGGAGAATGCTTTATTAGGCATTTGTTTGATCTTTTCAGCTATGCTGGCCTGGGCCTATGGCAGCCTTTTTGTGGCCGGTGCCGATTTCCCAAAGAATTTTTTTGTGAATACCGGCTACCAGATGTTTACCGGAGGCATTATGTTGGGACTCATGAGCCTGGCTTTTGGAGAAGCCTGGAGCCTTCCAAACACCTGGAGTGCAGAAACCAACTGGTCCATGCTTTTATTAATCATTTTTGGCAGTATTGTAGCCTTTACCTCTTTTAATTATCTCTTAAAAAATGTTTCCCCGGAAAAGGTGGCTACCAATACCTATGTGAACCCAATAGTGGCCATGTTCCTGGGGAGTTACTTTTTAAATGAACCCATCACCCTGCAATCCATAATTGCCGCTATTGTGCTGCTTTCCGGCGTGTATTTTATTAATACCAAAAAGAAGATAATACTTTATTCCAGGTTTAAAAAATAGCTTATAAAGTGGATTTAATTCCTAGGAATACCGAAAAACAAATACTAAATTGTCCGTGATTTTTTTTGAAATTACCTCTTAGTATGTCTGAACATCATGATGAAATAACACCACAAGACATTATCTACATTCTTGAAAATCCATGGGAGAAATTGAAGTGGGAGTGGAAACTTGATAATGAAAGTGAACGGCAGGAAACCTTGCAGTTTATCAAGGAACGTCTTAAATTAACCCAACAGGACGGGTATTCCAAAATATGGAAAACGCCGGACGATGAACCATTGGCCATAGTTGGTGGGTACAAAGTTGGGGATAAGAAATATGCGACCTTCTTTATATCAAGTAAACATATGGAAACATATGGAATGCAGATAAGTTTTAACATGCGCAAGATAGCCAAAGAATTAGCTTTGCAATTTAAGGGGTGTAGCATTAGCCAGTACGCCGAAGCGGACGATACGGATCGAATATCATGGTATCGGTTTCTGGGGTACAAACACAAACCGGAAGGCGATATAGGAAATAAACTATATTTCGAATATGCATCGCCAGACTAATAGGTCTGGCAGCTAATACTAACCATTAGAACTAAGTTACCGATATAGTACTATTTGACCCTTACGAAAGAACAAAACAGTTGCCTGTTAAACGTCCTAAAAAAATTTCCTGGTAAAAGAATAGCTACTTTTCCATTGTAAATATTAAGTCCAAGTTAAATTTGTTAATAGAAAAATAGTATCTTAGAATTTTAATTACTAACCTAAACTAACCAAAATTATGAGCGGAGGAAATAAACCAGTAACTATTACTTTGGAAGTACGTGCCAAAGATCTTTACACTGCAATCCCTCAACCTTTATCAACAAATCAAACTGAACTTGATACATACTGTGGTCTAAGTGATAATAATCTTACTGCACCAGGAAAGATCCCACCGGGTGGAACACTAAATGATTACTGTTCTGATGTTTATAGTACGAATAAGGTAATCTGGAAGGGTAAGAATAGTGGTTCAGATGGCTACAGAGTATTGATTGATAGTATCTCGAACAATCCAAGTTTTTTTGCCAGTGACCCTCCTGGCCAATCAGGTATAGTTACTGCTACTTTAAAAGATGGTATAGACGGGGTGGTGGACACCTACACTATTAATTTTTCTATTGACCCTCCTGGCAATGGAGCAGCGCAATCTTATTCTCTTGATCCAAAATTAAGAGGTAATCCTAAATAATTATATTGAAATCTTTCAATTTTTTAATTAAAGCCTACTTAACCGTAGGCTTTGTTTGCTTTCAGGTTTTGGGTAATTTTGCCCAGGATCAACGAATTTCGGATAGTCTGAAAAAAATATATTTGGAAGATGAACTTTTGGGCCTCGAAAAATTAGAATTACTCCAAAAGCTCTCTTTTAATGAGATTACAGATCTCCCATTGTCCCTTAATTATGCCAGTGAATTGATTGACCTCTCTAATATAGAGAAGAATTATGAATATCTATCAAAAGGATACATTCTAAAGGGAAATATAAATAGAATTCTTGGAAACTTAGACATTGCCTTGGAGGACTATTTTAAGAGTTTGAAAGCTGCTACTAAAGCTCAATACTATTATAGTGAGGGAGTTGCGTATATGTCAATTGCAGACGTTTATTCTGAAATGGGGAACTCCAATAACGCCGAAATCTATTACAAAAAAGCCATTCTCCTATTAAGAAAAACAGATGACACCATTTCTTTAGCTACTGCTTTGATAAATGCTGGTGATGAAGCTTTTAATATTAAAAAGTACGATTTGGCATTGCAATATTTTGAAGAGTCGGGTCTCCTTTTCAAAAAGTCCGATTATTTAATCGGGTCGGCTTACAACAAGGGAAATATGGGAATGGTTTATGCCGAGCAAGGTAACAACAACCTTGCAGAAGAGAATATCAATGAAGCTATAAAAATACTGGAGGAATTGGAAGATTATTCCCCTATAGCAGAGTACCTCACCTATATGTCTGATATTTATAAAAAAAAAGGGGATTTTCCCACTGCCTTGGGTTATACCAATAGAAGCTTGGAACTTGCCAAAAAGTATGGCTTAAAAAAGCAGATCAGTGAATCTAATCTTCAGCTTTCCGAGCTATACGAACAAGCCGGAGACCTAACAGCATCTTATAAACATTATAAGGAGCATATTCTATACAGGGACAGTGTAAGAAACATTGAAACCGTTGAGCAAATGGCGGATCAACGCACAAATTTTGAGGTTTCCCAAAAGCAGGTTGAAGTGGATCTGGCAGACCAAAGAGCCAAAAACCAGCGCAATATGACCATTGGTACAGCCATAGCGCTATTATTAATAGGCATCATGGCCATAGGCTTGTACCGGCGTAATAACTTTATCAGAAAAACAAAACAAATCATTGAGGAAGAAAGAGATCGCTCAGATCGTTTATTGCTAAATATACTCCCCGAGGAAACCGCAGAGGAATTAAAGAATTATGGTACGGTAAAAGCTAAAAAATACGAAGCTACAACGGTGCTATTTACAGATTTTAAGGGCTTTACCAGCTATTCGGAAAAGTTGTCACCCGAGGCTTTGGTTAAAACAGTGGGTTTTTATTTTTCAAAGTTCGATGCTATTATGGAGAAGTATGGTTTGGAAAAAATAAAAACCATAGGCGATGCCTATATGTGCGCCGGCGGATTAAATGATAATGAGAAAGATCATGCTTACAGAATGGTTTTGGCTGCCCTGGAAATTGTTGCATTTGTAGAGGAGACAAAAAATGATGTAACCGCAAGTGAATTGACCTTTGATATTAGAATTGGCATCAATACCGGGCCCGTGGTTGCCGGGGTAGTAGGAACCACAAAATTTGCCTATGATATCTGGGGTGATGCTGTAAATGTGGCGTCGCGTATGGAGTCTATGTCGGAACCCGGCCGCATTAATATCTCAGAAAACACCTATGCCCTGATAAAAGAGGCCGCAGATTGTGAATACCGCGGAGAAATAGAGGTGAAGAACAGGGGCAAACTGAAGATGTATTTTGTAAAAGGGCTAAAAAGCAGTGTTCCAATTTAAGTCATTAAACTTTCTTAATACTTAATTATTACCAGGAGTCATCAACCGAGACTATTGCACTTTAAATTCCCACATTTTGGAGGCCTCTGTAACTTCCGCTATACTTTTTATTTTTGAACCTGCAGGACGGGGAGGTAAAAGAAATTGAATCTTCTTAGTAATTGCCTAATTAAGTATCTTAGTATTTAATATGACAAGAGATTTCCTGAATATAAACGACTTCTTAGTTCTTCTGGAATATGAAGATTCTAATGAAGAGACCGTTGATACCTGTGGTTTTGATGAAGATGTTATTGCCTTTGCATTCTATGGATCTGGTAACGTTGATTTAAATGTAAGATACGGTAC
>JBATIW010000124.1:0-3868 GCA_049668005.1 Maribacter sp. | reverse complement strand
TTAGGACAATGGCGTATTACCAATGCGTTTCATGATATTCTTTGGAATCCGGCATTCCTAATGGCTGCACATCAGTTGTTGGAAAATAAGCCGGTCAGATTCTGGCATGATCAATTATTTTATAAACCAGCTAAACACGGTGGTGTAGTAGCCTGGCACCAGGACTATTCGTATTGGACGCGTACGGTAGCCATGCAGCATTTAACCTGTTGGACCGGGCTTGATGATGCAACAATTGAAAATGGGTGTTTGCACTATGTTCCTAAAAGTCATAAATGGGGATTGCTGGATGCACCTTCATTAGCTGGCGATATGAACGGATTAATGAAATATCTCACCGAAGAACAAAAAAAGGAATTTAAACCGGTTGCTATAGAAATGAAAAAGGGTTATGGAACTTTTCATCATCCTTTAATGGTTCATGGTTCTTATGAAAACAATTCTGAAATGAGCAGGCGGGCATTTGTGATCAATGTATTTGCAGATGGTACCGTGAGCAATACGGATGATGAACTCTTGACAGGGGTGCCAATAATTCCCAAGGGAAGCAAAATGCAAGGTAAATTTTTCCCTTTACTTTATAGTCCAGATGCTTAATTGCAAACTGAGATGTAGTACTCATTTAAACCGGGAGAACGCAATAGAATATTAAACCAATAAAAACCATGAAAGTTAATATTTTGAAAAAGGCATTAGAAGAAGGCAAAACTGTATTTGGGCCCTTCTGCAAAATGCTTGATCCCACTGTTGTTGAACTAGCGGCATTGGCAGGCTTTGATTTTGTAATCATAGATATGGAGCATGGGCCATACAGCATAGAAACTGTTCAACAAATGGTAAGAGCTGCAGAAGCCAGAGGTATCTCAGCAGTGGTTAGGGTACCAGAAAATAGTGAGACCTCCATTTTGCGTGTTCTGGATATTGGCGCCAGATCTGTCCAGGTCCCTCAAATTTCCACTGCAGAAGATGCGGCGAAGGTGGTCAGTTCTTCTTTGTTCTATCCTAAAGGGGAACGTGGGATGTGCCGATATGTAAGGGCTGGAGAATATACAGCCATTGAAAAAGAAGAACATTTTGGGAAATCTAATGAAAGCATATTAGCTATTATACATATCGAAGGTGTTGCAGGTCTGGAGAATTTACCAACTATTCTCACTTATGACGGCATTGATGTTATTTTTTTAGGACCCTATGACTTGTCACAATCTTGCGGTGTTCCCGGACAAGTACATCATGAAAAGGTCGTAAAACGCATGGAAGAGGCTGTGGCGCTGGCCAGAAAAAGCGGAAAAGTTGTTGGTACTTTTGTGGAAAGTGTTGAGGATGCCAAAAAGTGGGAGAAAATAGGCGTTCAGTATATCTCATATGCTGTTGATACGGGCTTGATTTTAAATGCATTCAAAAATATAACCACAGGTTTAACAAATCATTGACCAATACCTTTTTAAAGCAGCTGGCTTTGCTCATCCATCGTTTCCCTAAAGGCTTTCCATTTTGTTGGTTCGCCGTTAATATAATAGGTGTCCGACTTTTTAAAAGTTGCGGATATTGCACCTACTCCCGTACCCATGATCCCAAATAATACCCCTGCCATGCCAGTAGTTTCACCTTGGCTAAACCATCCATCATCGCCTGTTGCTAACCCTAAAATTGCACCGGTTCCTGCCCCTATTGCCGCACCCAAAAAGATATTATGCCCTGCAGATCGTTTTGTTTTTATAAGACCAATCCTGCTTACTTCAATAGTCACAGGTTTTTCTCTGGGACCAGTTATCAGGGAGGTGTCAGTTACACTGGCAATTCTGCCCTTGGATATTTTTTTACCATCCTGGTCATATACTCTAACAAAAGGAGCCGCCTTATTTTTTGTTTCTTGAGCATAAAGCATACTGCAGGATATTAATACCAGAGTAAAAAACAAGAATTTCATAGGATGATGGATTAGATTATTTTGGATATAAATCAGAATAATTAATAGAAATGAAAAAATAATATCTTACTTATAAAAAAGGCCAATGCGACGAACATGGCAGGATGTGCCGCCTTTGAGGGAGTATTTAAAAATAGAAAAATATTTTCAAATAGTTCATAATATTTCAATTATTTGGAAGAACCAGGGCAGTGCTAAGTTAAATTTTCCAGGGCGGATTCTTCCTGTTCACTCCGCCGTAATATAGTATTACCAAATTACTATCCGGATCTTTTAATCTTGCTTCCCTCCATAACCAGGGTTTGTCATTAGGCAATTCATCAAATTGGATTCCTTTGGATAATAACATACCTATGTACTCATCCAGATTTTCGCATTCAAAATACACATATATACCATCTCCTGAAGGTAGTTTCTCGGTTTGGTGTATGGAAAAAGTTGCATCACCAACAGGACATTCAAATCTTGCGTAATGTGGTAAGGCCTTAACAATTAGTTTTAAACCCAATTTTTCATAAAAAGGAATGGATTTTGTCAAATCCACAGATGGAACGGTAATTTGATTTAAGTTCATTTAAATGATCTATTCCGTTTTATGCACTTCCAATTCAATTTCTATCATAAATTCAGGTAATGCCAATTCCTTAACCCCAAGCCAGGAACCCGTAGGAAATTGCTTGGTATAAATGGTATTCCTATAAGCGGCGTGTTCCAGAAATAAAGACATATTGGTTGTAAATACATTTTCAACAACAACATCGTCAAAAGTGCAGCCGTAGTGCTTTAAAATCTTATCCAGATCCGAATAACAATTTTTCATTTGTTGTTCAAAATCTCCTACGGCGGTTGGATTGCCGGCATCATCCATACTTACGGCACCCGATACTTTGATATCGTTACCAATTTTCACGGCATGGGAATATCCATAGGCTTTTTCAGTTTCCGGACGGAGTAGAAAATACTCGGGCTCTTCAACTTCAACAATTTGCACTTTTTCAGCCTCCTTGGGTGCCTGATTGCAACTTTGAACTATTAAGGCAAAAACAAATAAGGGAGTAAGAAGTTTAATTAGGTTTGAGATAGAGTTCTTTTTTTTCATCTTTTTAGGTTGTGAGATATTACTGATTTGCTGTTTCTGGTTTTGAAAAACCGAAGTTAATAAAACTTTAATATCCATAAATCATAATTTCTCCATT
Organism: Maribacter sp.; assembly: GCA_049668005.1. Classification (GTDB taxonomy): domain Bacteria; phylum Bacteroidota; class Bacteroidia; order Flavobacteriales; family Flavobacteriaceae; genus Maribacter_A. The sequence goes on along the minus strand of JBATIW010000124.1, from coordinate 742 downwards.
GTAACAGACTAATTAATCTAATTATTAAAATAGTGTTTACCGCATGAAAAGGATTCAATAAGATCTGAAGTGTACTCAAAGTAGGCGCTTTGCTAAATTTTCATGGCTTAATTTTCTTCACTCACTTATATTTCATTAAATTCAAAACTTGAAAATCGTAATAATTTATGGCGAACTATAATATAGATGCAAAAAAGAATATGACCTATGACGCCATAGTTATAGGATCGGGAATCAGTGGGGGCTGGGCTGCCAAAGAGCTTTGTGAAGCCGGTTTAAAAACTTTGGTATTGGAACGGGGAAGAATCGTGGAGCATGTTGTTGATTATCCAACCATGAATAAGGACCCCTGGGATCTGGAATTGCGTGGAGCCCTTGGGCCAGAGGATCTTAAAAAACACGCGATAGGCGCAAGGGCAGGTTTTGTCGGCGCAAACAATGAGCACTTTTATGCAAATGACGAGGAGAATCCTTATACGGAAGTGAAACCCTTCCTCTGGGTTCGTGGGCACCAAATGGGTGGGCGTTCATTACTTTGGGGCAAGCAGTGCTACAGGTGGAGTGATCTCGATTTTGAAGCCAATGCCAAAGATGGTCATGGAGTTGACTGGCCTTTGCGATATAGGGATATAGAATCATGGTATACTTATGTTGAAAAATTTGCAGGGATTAGTGGTCAGGCACTTGGTTTACCACAATTACCGGACAGCCATTTTCTGCCTCCCATGGAACTCAATTGCGT